>CAYGMR010000385.1:0-1203 GCA_964350725.1 uncultured Ardenticatenaceae bacterium
CAGAGGACATTCAATTATCGACCATAAACAAGATACCAACACACAAACCAACGAACTAAACGTCTTAGGCGTACGTTTTCACAAACTGACGATTTCCGAGTTGATCGCTGCGACGATGGCATACGCAAGCAAGCCAAATAAGGCCGTGATCGCCAATGTAAACGTGCATGCACTCAATATTGCATACAAAACAGCCTGGTATCGTGACTTTCTCAACAGCGCGGATTTAGTTTTTTGTGATGGCTTTGGGGTTGCCCTGGGTGTCCGCTTACTTAATGAAAAAATCTCGGCCGAACACCGTATGACTTGCCCAGACTGGATCGAGGATTTAGCTAGCGCTTGCGTTGAGAATAACCGTTCGCTGTATTTGTTAGCGGGTGAACCGGGCATCGCTGACAAAGCTGCAGAAAAATTACGCGCAGCGGCACCCGGGTTGAAAGTGGCCACACATCACGGCTTTTTTGAAAAATCCGGCCCCGAAAACGATGCGGTTATCGCCCATATTAATGCCTTTAAGCCCGATATTATTTATGTTGGCATGGGCATGCCGTTGCAAGAGCAATGGATCAAAGACAATATCACAGCCATTGATGCGCGCGTCTTTTTACCATTGGGGGCTTGCCTCGATTTTTATACTGGCTCTGTTTATCGTTTTCCACTTTGGGTGACAGATAATGGTTTAGAATGGTTAGGGCGGCTGCTGGTTGAGCCACGGCGGCTCTGGCGGCGCTATCTCGTTGGGAACCCGAAATTTTTATGGCGGGTCTTACAACAACGTTTAGGCCGCTTAGAATTTGATGATGAGTACTAACCGCGCAACTGCTTACTGGCAGCGGATGCGCTGGCTTGAAGTGGGGCTGCTCTTTTTTGCAGCACCTTTTTTGCTTTTTCCCTCTGCACTACTGCCCGGTACACTAGCCGCTTTATTGCTCATAGTCGCAATCTGGACATTACCGATCGTTTTAGCCCGCACCCCGCTGCTGCCAACAACCCCATTTAACATTGCTTTGATTCTGTTTTTTGTTGCTTTCTTGGTCGGTATCCTTGTCACGGCCGATCCCTCACTCACCCTGCCCAAAGCCACAAATTTAATTTTAGGATTGACAATATGGCGTATGTTAACCTTGTGGGGCAAACAACGGCCGTTTCTGCCCCGCGCCACTCTCCTTTTCATTCTGATCGGGTTAGGCTTTACCTTCATCG
>CAYGMR010000385.1:1213-5855 GCA_964350725.1 uncultured Ardenticatenaceae bacterium
ATCGGCATTCTGAATGCTGATTGGGTAGCGAAAGCTCCCTCACAAATCGATCTCCTCCAAAATATCGTCAGCCAGCGTTCGTGGCAAGCTGTGGCCCTAGCCGGTGCTGAAAGCGGCATCCACCCCAATCAAGTTGCTGGCGCGATTATGCTTTATCTCCCGCTGCTTTTTTCATTAGGGCTGGGTTGGCTTTGGCAACGGCCGTTGCCGCGCTGGATGTGGTTTTGTTTATCCAGCGCCACCCTCACGGCCACAATCGCGCTCATATTGACCCAATCACGCAGCGGCTGGCTGGGATTCATAGGCGGATTTCTTTCTCTAACGCTCCTATGGGCAATCTTATTGCCGCCCACACGGCTGCGCAAAGCATTATGGAGCGGCATTATTTTAGTCGGTTTGCTGGGCACGATTTTGATTATACAGGTTAGCCCCCAGAATTTGCGGACATTTTGGGATGAACCGCAACAAGAAACTGTCGTCGGCTCAACAGCGACAATTTCCTACCGTCAGGCAATCTGGCCCGCCGCCGTCGCAGCAAGCAGCGATTTCGCCTTCACCGGCACAGGATTAGGCAGTTTTCGCCAGGTTGCCAGGCGCCTCTACCCACTAAATGTCCCACCTGACCATGACATTGGTCATGCCCACAATATATTCCTCCAAGTCGCGCTAGATATTGGTTTACCCGGCCTGATTGCATATCTGGCCATATTGTTGATTGCCGCTGTCCTTTGCTGGCAGGCTGCACGACACGATGAAGGGATACGGCCGTATGCCATCGGTTTTCTTGCTGGCCTAATCGCCTTCCATATCTACGGCCTCACCGACACAATCGCCCTTGGTGCCAAACCCAGTCTCCTCTTCTGGTGGCTGCTTGGCCTGATCACCATACTCCCCCAAATACACCAAAAATCAGATGGGTCAACCACCCAAACATGACACACAATGCATAATTCGCTCTATCCGTTCTTCTCCTTAACCGTTGTAGTCATTAAGAAAAACACAAAACACCTCCACACGTAAGCAAACCCAAACAAAAGGTATTTAAATTGTGTGTTTCGTACCAAACAAAGCGGGTACAAAATATATGTCACATATATCCAGATTATTCCAATTCCCAAAACAAGGTTGACAATGACGAATTATCTAATAGAATTTTAGCGTTACTTACCGTGAGTATGGGATGCTCACAAGGAAGAGGAAAACAAAAAAAAACACCACAAGTTAAACATAATCCCCCTTCTTAAAGCACCCATCTTACTTATACCACAGCATGTGCCACAGCATGGCTCACGCTATTTATTTGTTGATAAGTTTATTACGAGGAGATGAAACTTATGAAACGTCACATATTATTAGTAGTATTCGCATTTGTTCTAGCTCTGGCATTAGTTGCCTGTGGGGGCTCTACGGAACCAGCCGCAGAAGAAGCAGCCCCAACAGAAGAAGCCATGGAAGAAGAAGCTCCGGCAGAAGAAGCTCCGGCAGAAGAAGCTCCGGCAGAAGAAGCTCCAGCAGAAGAAGCTCCAGCAGAAGAAGCTCCAGCAGAAGAAGCTGACATGATGGAATGTACAGACGCAATAGGCTGTGTCGAAGTTGCGCCTGGTGATCCCATCCGCATCGCTTCCTCATTAGTCGTTTCTGGTCCGAACACAGAATTAGGCCTAGATTCACAATGGGGCGTAGAAATCGCCCTAGATTTCCGCGAAGAACTCTTGGGTCATGCGTTAGAATTACAAGCCGAAGATGATGGTTGTAGCGCAGAGGGCGGCCAAACCTCAGCCACGAAGATCGTTTCTGATCCCTCTATTGTGGCGATGGTCGGTACAAGTTGCTCTGGTGCTGGCGTACCAGCAGCCCAAATTATTACCGATGCTGGTTATACAATGGTTTCCCCCTCAAACACATCCGCATCTTTAACCGATCCGGAATTGCATCAAGCTGGTTACCTGCGTACCGCCCATAATGACAATATCCAGGGTCGTGCGATGGCCGAATTTGCCATCAACGAGTTAGGTGTCACCAAAGCAGCCGCTATCCATGATGGCGATCCCTACACCGAAGGTTTGGCTAGCGTATTTGCCGCTTCCTTTGAAGAATTGGGTGGCGAAATTGTAGCCTTCGAAGCTGAAGCCGCTGATGCAACCAATGTTGAGCCGCTGTTGACCACCGTTGCTGCCGCAAGTCCGGAAATGATCTACTATCCGGTCTTCATTCCCTTGGGATCCTTGCTCACCAAAACGGCCAAAGAAATTGATGCCCTTGACGGCGTCATCCTGGCTGGTGCGGATGGCATCCAATCCCCATCCTTCTTAGAAGCTTCCGGCAGCGATGCCGAAGGCATGTATGTTTCTGGTCCCGACTTGGGCTTCGAGAATGAACTCTATAACACTTTCCTTGAAACCTACATGGAAAAATTCGGTAAAGAGCCGACCGCTCCGTTCCACGCCCACGCTTTTGACGCCACCAATATGATTTTGGATGCGATTGAAGTCGTCGCGGTTCAAGGCGACGATGGCACCCTCTTGATCGGCCGTCAAGCTTTGCGTGATGCTCTATTCGCCACATCTGGTATGGACGGCATCACCGGCACAATCACCTGTGATGAATACGGTGACTGCGCCGATCCAAAGATCGCTGTAAGCCAGGTACAAGGCGAAGATTTCGTCCCGATCTGGCCATAACATTTACTTCAAGTCATTTGATTCGTGACCGTTAAAGGTCAAATCAATTTGGCGACTTCAACACAATTATGAATAGGCTCCGGCAGTCGCAAAACTCCGGAGCTTATTCATATAAACACTCTTACGGAGTAGATCAGAATGCTACAACGTTTAAGAAAAATTAATTATATCGATCTATTTTTATGGATTTTTCGTGCATTAATAATTATCCTGGTGATTGTCGGTATCGTTCGTAAGCTCGTTTTTGGGGTGGGCAACGAATATTCGACAGAAGCTTGGATCGGCTTTTTAGTTTCCGGCCTATCACAAGGTAGTCTCTATGCTCTCATCGCCCTCGGATATACGATGGTGTATGGCATTTTGTTCATGATCAACTTTGCCCATGGCGAGTTTTTTATGGCCGGAACGATAACCGCAACCGTTTTTGTGGCCATACCGTTAAGCGCTTCCGGCTTTTTAGACCGCCAACCTATTATCGGATTAGCCGCCATCTTCTTTGTTTCTATGGCTGTTTCGGTGGGTGTGGCGTTGTTGACAGAACGAATTGCGTATCGGCCGTTGCGTCGTGCACCGCGTTTAGTCCCCCTCATTACAGCCATTGGTGCTTCGTTCTTCTGGCAATATTTTTTCCGTGGCCTTTTTGGCTCTGCTCTGGTGCCCTTTCCTGAAATTCAAATTTTCGACGGCCGTTGGTCAGTCTTCGGCATGGAAATCCTAAGAAGCAGGGTTGTGGTTATGGGTGTGGCCATCCTGATGTTGATTGGTCTGTACTTATTTGTCCAAAAAACCAAGGCAGGGATGGCCATTCGTGCCGTTGCTGAAGATAAAGATGTTGCCGCCTTGATGGGCATTGACGTTGATCGCACTATTTCAATGACCTTTGCAATTGGCGCAGCGATGGCTGGTGCAGCGGGTATTTTATTTGGTATTGTATTCCGCCAGGTGCATTTCTTTATGGGCTTTGTGCCCGGCATCAAGGCGTTTACAGCCGCCGTATTGGGTGGCATTGGTAGTATTCCTGGTGCAGCTATAGGCGGTTTATTCCTCGGTGTGATTGAAGCTGTCGGTCCGCCCTTATTCCTGGAAGGGTTAGGTATTCCCGGAGCACATCAGTTAAAGGATGTGATCGCATTTACGATGTTAGTGCTGGTTTTGATCTTCCGTCCACAGGGGATCATCGGCGAAAAGCTTTCAGAGAAGAAGGCGTAGGAGGTGCAATATGTCTGGATTTGACTTACGCAAGGCTCTGCGCATTGGTTTTATATTTGGCATTGTCGCTGTCAGCATTAGCGCCATCGGTATGGTAGAGACATTTGATCAACGCGATATCATTGCCGGTTATCTAACATTAGGACAGTTATTGCTCTATGCTGCTCCTGTGATTGCTGGCTATTATGCTGTGCAAGGCAAACCACAACCGAAAGCCGTGGCAACCGCTTTGATGGGCGCGATTGCTGGTTTCGTAACCGCACTGCCTGTGGTTGGCTTAATCATCATCTCTGTTCTCGTTCCGTACATTCGTGATATGTTGGTAAACGTATCGCCCGCGTTAATTGAGATTTTAACGTTCGGACTGGGACCAACAACCGGCAGCATTGTTCTGATTATGGTCATGACGGTGTTTGGCTTGTTGGGTGCGCTGTTTAGTTTACTGCCGAAGAAAGTGGAACGGCCGTTGCTCGCGGGCATCGCCTGGACATTAGGTGTCGGTATGCTCTCCGAAGTGATCCTGAATGTCCTGCGCCAATTTATGGATCGGGATGTCATCACGATATTCTTCGCCCCCAAAGGAATCACACCCTTAATGGCCGTCATCGTTTTTGTCTTAGCTACCGGGTTAACAGCAATCTGGCAAGCCGGCATGGGCAACCGGATTCGTGAACGACGTGCCGCCATGTCACCAAAACAACAGAAACAATCACGCACAGCCGGCATCATCGTCGGCATCATCTTCGTCTTAC
>CAYGMR010000386.1:0-5851 GCA_964350725.1 uncultured Ardenticatenaceae bacterium
CCACAAAAATCGAGCGCAGCAACAGACGTTTCACGGGCATACTTAAATCCGGCATAATGCCCGATTATAACGATCTTCCCCCGGTGTGGCATACGTGATAATAAACTAAGTACCCGTTCTGATTATTGGTCTAATTCAATGGGCAACGTTAAGATTATCCTGTTTGACAAATCAAAAGGGAGATTTAAATGCTCAAAGGCTCTTGCCACTGCGGTGCAGTTCAATGGCAGTTTGACGGAATACCCGCATCAGCCACAGCTTGCAATTGTACAATTTGTCGCCGCTATGGCGTATTGTGGGCTTATGATTTTGAAGGCGAAGGCATCCAGGTTTCGGGTTCAACCCAAGTTTATATCCGTGGCGAGTCGATCGGTTTTCATTTCTGTCCCACTTGTGGCTGCGTAGCCTATTGGCTGTCGTTAGAACCAAACGAAGAAGGTCGCCGTCGCATCGCAATCAATTTGCGCTTAGTTGAAGAACCAGAGACTGTTACCCAAATTCCTATTGACCATTTCGACGGGCTAGATAGCTTTGAAGATCTGCCGCGCGATGGGCGCTGCGTCAAAGATTATTGGTTTTGAGCCGCCCTTTTTTGAACTGTCATACCTGCGCAGGCGGGAATCCAAAAGATGGATACCTGCCTGCGCAGGTATGACAATATGATGAAGATTTAATTAACGCTGAGTTTTTTAAGAAGGAGAAGTTTTGTGAAGAAGTTTAATTGGATTGCTGGGTTAATTGCCCTGACATTGTTGATCATAACAGTTGCAGCCTGTGGGCCAGCGCAACCGCCCACCGACACCGAAACATTAGAAGAAGAAACCGCTGCTGAAGTTGATGATGCAGCCGCAGAAATTGAAGACGAATCAGAAAGCGCGGCTGAAGCTGCCCCGGCCGATGAATCTGCCGCAATTGACCCCGCACAGCCCCCAGCCATACCGACGCAAGAAACCATCACGGTAGAAGGCGCAGTCGTTACTGACAGCGGTTTGCAATTTGTCGAAAAGGTTGCTGGTGATGGGGCTCAACCCCAAGTTGGCGACATTGTGACGATGGATTTTTCTGGCACGTTACCAGATGGCACCTTATTTGGTGATTCCTATACGCAAGGGCAGCCAGTCACGGCCGTCTTGGGAGCAGATCAATTGATGCCCGGCTGGGAAGAAGGTGTGATGTTGATGAAAGCTGGTGGTGAAGCCCAGTTGATCATTCCGTCTGAATTAGCTTTTGGTGAACAAGGGTATGGGATGATCCCACCGAATTCCCAAGTGGTAATGGATGTTGTTTTGTTAGACGTATCACCCGCACCGGTGCCAACGGCCGTTTCTGAAGACGACCTCACAACCAGCGACAGCGGGTTGCAATATTTTGATATTGAAGTCGGTGATGGCGATACGGCCGAAGAAGGCAGTATTGTATCGACTGATTACACCATCTGGATTCGAGATGAAGAAGGCAACGACAACTTTGTAGTTTCCTCAGAAGGACAACCACCCCTCAGCTTTGCTTTAGGTGAAGGCACTGTCGTTTTCCCCGGTTGGGAAGAAGGTGTTAGCGGGATGCAAGTCGGCGGCTCACGTTTGCTGGTAATCCCGTCCGAAATAGGATTAGGCGATCAGGGGGGTGGCAGTATTCCACCCAACTCCACCTTAGTCATGGAAATCACGCTGGCTGACATGACACAACCAGCTGAAATGACTGAAGTTGATCTGGATGATTTTCAAGAAACCGATACGGGTTTGAAATATTACGACATTGTCGAAGGCGATGGTGCCACACCAGAACAAGGTCAGGTCGTTGAGGTTCATTATTCAGGCTGGCTAGAAGAAGATGGCACCAAATTCGACAGCTCCGTAGACCGTGGTCAAACATTCAGTTTCCCACTCGGAACAGGCAGTGTCATCGCTGGCTGGGATGAGGGTGTAGCCACCATGAAAGTGGGCGGCACGCGTCAGCTTATCATCCCTGCCGAACTCGCCTATGGTGAGGAAGGCCGCCCAGGCATTCCGCCTGGCGCAACGCTCATCTTTGATGTTGAATTGATAGGTATAGCCGAGTAATGTTGGTATCAACTCAATAAAGAGAGTGGCAAAAGCCAAGGGACCGCTTTAAGATAAAAACCAAGTAACTATTCAGGTGCTCCGGCCGTGTCTCCTGACCGAGCCGGAACACCTAAATAGTTACAAAACCAATACGTTTGCTAAAGCCTGCCAGCGATCCAAATTGCTGGCAGGCTTTAATTTTTTAGACTGCCTTTACACGCATCTGAATCCAACAAAACAAAACGGCTAATTGCATGCGAAGGGTATAAAAATTGTTTTTTGCATACCTTTATGAGAGCCGCACAGCATTTAGAACATCGCGGTTAAAATCAGGCAAAGTTGATGAATAACAATGGAGAATTAACAAGGATATCCCTATGAATCTCAGAAATTTACTCAAATGGGGCGTGATTATTATTGTAGCTGGTTTTCTACTGATCCAATTGGTGCCCTACGGCCGTAACCACACAAATCCACCCGTCCAAAGCGAACCCAATTGGGACAGCCCAGAAACACAGGCTTTGGTCAAAACCGCTTGTTATGATTGCCACAGCAACGAAACAAACTGGGATCCCTGGTATACAAGTGTTGCGCCAGCCTCCTGGCTGGTACAACATGATGTTGAAGATGGGCGACAAAGGGTCAACTTCTCAGAATGGAACGAGGGTGGGAAACCGCACGAAATTGATGAATTGTGGGAAGTATTAGAACATGGCGATATGCCGCCGGCACAATATCTCATCGTGCATTCAGAAGCTAAATTGACGCCAGCCGAAATCGAGCAATTAATTGCAGGCTTGCAAGCAACAGCTCAAAATTAAATCTTATGCAACCATTTGTCGATGTTCACATTATGGCGTTAAAAGCCGTTCATGATATCCCCGAGATGTGGTCGTCTGATCAATATCGTCAATTGTTACAAGCATTAGAATTTGACGATATCGACGACATTGAAACGGCCGACTTGTTCGATATGACCGTCATGGCTTTGCAAGATTTGAAGCCAGAAGCCGCGGCTGAAGCCGTATTGAAAGTTCTGTTGGGTGATCGCCTCCACGCTGGCATTCGTCACAATCTGGTTCACGAAATGAAAGAGCAGCGCATGTGGGAGGCGTATGGCCAGGTAGATTGCCATGCTGACCTATTTTTAACGGCCATTCTCCTCAACCATGCTTTTGCCAACCAATATCCGCGCCCAGAGATAGGTTGTCTGACATTAACGCTAAGCCCCCAAAACTCACTCGCTGCAAAACAGTTAACAACAGATCCATCGCCGAGTTTTATAATGCACCTACTTGCAGATGGCATGGATGAAGACAGTATCTTAAAACGGCTGTATGCAGCGCAGTTGAAAGAACAAACGATACCAGACGCGCCAGCCATCATCTGGTATAGTCAGGTGCGCAGCCGTGAAGAAGCGAGTTTACAGTTAGTGGTGTATTCTTCGTGGTATTGGTTACGGCCGTTAAAAAATATCCGCCAATACCAATCACCTGCGAAAATAGGCACATCTGTCTGACTTGCAATCCCTACTGCCAGAGGATAAGGAAACGGCCGTGTCTCTCTATGACCACAATTTCACCCATATGCTTCACAGCGAGCGAAACTGGTATCAAAAGGCAAAACGATGGCCCACAATGGCCCACAACCTTACCTCGTTACGACGCATGGGGAGCGGGTAGGGGTACATTGTGAACGCATTGAACTTTGTACTGCGCCCACAATCACGACGGCAGCTTATTGTCTGGCTGGTGGCATTGGGGCTGTTGTTAACGGCCGTTATTCTATTTTTAGAACTGGCTGAAGATGTTTGGCTCAAAGAAGGCTTTAACTGGGATGCCACCATAATGCTCAGAATCCACAGCCTCCACACTCCCTGGCTGGACAAGATATTTTGGCTGATTACGCAAACAGCCGGGCCGTTGGTCGTGGTGCTGGTCGTGGGAACGGCCGTTTGGTTTTGGCAGCATGGTGAAAGAACTATCGCTATGCTTTTTATCGTTTCGTTTGCAGGCACTTTTCTGCTCAACAGTGTACTCAAACTTATCTTTGCACGCCCGCGTCCCAACTTGTTTCCACCATTGGTAGTGGAACATAGTTACAGCTTCCCCAGCGGTCACACCATGGCGGCCATTGCCTATTATGGACTGCTGGCGCTGGTTCTCTGGCAGCGGGGACGGCGGGGGTGGGCCATATTAGCTGGTTTATGGGTACCGCTGGTAGCGCTAAGCCGTGTATACTTGGGTGCACATTACCCCAGTGATGTCCTGGCTTCTTTGGCCGTCGGCACTATTTGGCTGGTAATTGTCTGGTTTACCTACACTGGACAGCATGTAACTCACGCATAAGTGCCGAATTCGCAAAAAAGTTAGCGGACTCGGCGCATGGGCTTTGAGTAAGCAGCCACTGATCTAGGGAAGTTATTGTTGGCCGCTTACTAAGCAAATCATAACGACAGCAGTGCATCGGGTAAAATCAAACAAATAATATCTGAGAGTAACAACATGAAGCGACTCACGTTCCCTAATCAATTTCCCCACACCCACCCACCCGTGCAAGATGTTAATGAAATTTTAGAAGAACAAGCACTGGTTGAAATTTACCAACTATTGAGCCATTCAACACAAACTCCTAGTGAAGCGTGATGTCTGACAATTTGCTGCGTGATCAATTACGGCCGTTACAGATTGGCTCCTTCATTCTTCGGTGGCTGCGTCGTCTCGCCCCCTTGATTATGATCGGGTTAGCTGCGCATTTACTGCTGCCGCAATTAGCCAGCATGAAAGATACCTGGCAGACAATACAACAAATGCCGCGTTGGCTGGTAACACTCGCCATTATGTCTCAAATTTTTAGCTACAGTTTTAGTGGTTATTTACTAGCCGCGTTGGCGTTTATGTTAAATGATCGGCTGTCCATCATGCGGGGCATACTAATCACCTTGGCTAGCGGCAGCATCGGTTTGGTAGCAGGGGGATTAGTGGGCAGCTCTGCCGCCATCTATCGCTGGACGAGAGCCAGCGGCATTAGTCGCCAGACTGCTGGGTTGTGCAGCACATTACCACCTTTGTTTAATAACTTTCTGTTGGCTGTGATTGCTATTTGGGGACTGCTGCATCTCCTGCTGATTCATGAACTAACCACCTTTCAAGGAGTGAGTTTTGGGCTGATTTTAGCGACACTTACTTTACTAGTCGCGGTTGGGCTATGGGGTGTCAACCATCCAGTCTGGCTGCTTACGACGATGACGCGATTAGACAAATGGTGGGCAAAGGTATGGAAACGGCCGTATTCTCATGCTGCGATTGAAAATAGCGTCAATCAGTTTATCAACACCTGGCTTATTTTTCGCAGCGGCGGCTGGCGCGGGCCATCGCTGGGCGCCGTGTTGTATATAAGTTTTGACATGCTCACGCTTAATTTTTTATTTATGGCCGCTGGCCACCCTATCAGCCCTGGTGTGCTGCTCACCGGCTATGGCCTCCCCCTGCTCATTGGCAAAGCTGGTTTTTTGCCCGGCGGCGTAGGCATCGTTGAAGCAACAATGACCGCTATTTATGTCAGTATGGGAATACCTACGCACTTAACAGTTGTCGTTACACTTGCCTATCGGCTGATTTCGTTTTGGTTGCCAATGTTAATGGGGTTTGGGGTGGCAATTTACCTACAACGCGTAACAACAGTGACGGCCATAGAAGACAACAATGCAAAAGATGCAGACCAGTAGACTTGTTCCTCATTAAGAAATAGGACACTGATGAACGCTGATTTTGTCACTTCGTTCATGTTTTATCTGTGTAAATCTGTGT
>CAYGMR010000387.1:0-5850 GCA_964350725.1 uncultured Ardenticatenaceae bacterium
TATAATGACCCCCATAAACTAGACCATAGGCTAAGGTACAATATATAAAGCTTATGGAGGTTTTTAAGTGACGAAAAAACGGAAACGATATAACCAACAATTCAAGTTCAAGGTGGCGCTGGAAGCCATACAAGAACTCAAAACCATTAGTGAAATTGGCAGCACTTACAATATTCACCCGACTCAGGTGAAAAACTGGAAAAAGCAGTTGCTAATGGAAGGGCCAGCAGTCTTTGACCAAAACACGGTTCAACAGCAACAGGAGTACGAAGCTCGCGAGACCGAATTATACGAACAAATCGGGCGACTCAAGATGGAACTTGAGTGGCTGAAAAAAAAAGCTGCCCAGTTCGCTTGAGGCCAAGCGCATGATGATTGAAACGAATCAAACAACCCTCAGCATTCGCTGTCAGTGCGACCTTATTGGCCTCAACCGGTCAACGTTCTAATGGCAACCATCCGGTGAATCGCCACTCAACTTGGCGCTGATGCGGTTAATTGACCAGGAATACACTCGAGCCCCATTCTACGGCTATCGCAAGATGACCATCCGGCTCAACCGCGAGTATGGTTATGAGGTTAACCGGAAGCGGGTAGCTCGGCTGATGGCTAAAATGGGGCTGCGGGCGATTTATCCGCAACCACGAACAACGATTGTCAATAAGCAGCACAAGAAATATCCCTATCTGCTGCGCGGGCTGCCTATCACCCAACCTAATCAGGTCTGGGCGACCGATATTACCTACATCCCTATGCCGCAGGGATTCATGTACCTGGTGGCTATCATGGACTGGTTCAGTCGCTTCGTGATTGCCTGGCAACTCTCAAACACATTGGATGGGGCCTTCTGTCTGGCCACTTTACGGTACGCTTTGCAGCAAGGCCAGCCTGACATATTCAATACTGACCAGGGCGTCCAGTTCACAGCCCATGATTTTACCCACGAACTGGAAACGGCCGGTATTCGCATCAGCATGGACGGCCGTGGCCGCTACCTTGACAACATCTTTGTGGAACGTCTGTGGCGTACTGTCAAGTACGAGGACATTTACATCAAGGAATATGCCAATGTGCCCGCCTTGTTCACCGGCCTAGGCAATTACTTCGATTTGTACAATTACGAACGGCCGCACCAGAACCTTGGTTATTACACACCCGCTGATGTTCATTTTGCTGTTAATGCGCCAATTTTGCGACCTGGGTTGGTATCTTAACTTTGTTGATCTGTGGTCTTGACAACGGGGGTCACTTTAGGGTGAACCTGGCCAGGCGCGCCTCTATTTTGAAAAAGTTTTAACAGTGCGCCAAAAAACATTGGGACCGGATCATTTGCTGACAGCAACGACACTCAACAATTTGGGCGATTTGTTAGGTCGCAATGGTGCGGAAAAGGAAGGACGGCCGTATCTGGAACAGGCCGTGGCTATTCGCGAAAAAAAGTTAGGGACAGACCATCCGCTCACGTTGGCCTGTAAGACAAATTTAGGATTCTTGTTAAACAAACTTGGCGAGTTTGCGGCGGCGCAAGAATGTCTGGAGCAAGCCTTAGAGGCAGCCTTGCCCAGAATTGGTGAAATACATCCCCTAACTGCCAGAATATTGAACACCATCGGTGTTTTGTTTACGAGAACCGGCCGATATGATGAGGCACGCTCGCATTTAAAGCAAGCCCACCAAATTCGCGAAAAGGTGAGAGGGCATATACACCCCGATACCGCTTTTAGCTTAATATGTTTAGGTAAACTGTATGTGGCACAACAAGATGAAAAAAGTGCCCGTCCCTTTTTTGAACAAGCATTCGCAATTCTGAAAGCGACAGTTGAACCAACTGCGCCAGAATTTATCTATATTCAAACCCAACTCGCGAAATTGGAGAATTGGGTAAACCCTTCATCAGGTGATTGATTCGCTTAAGCTGTCCAAGCAAAGTCGCAAAGGCATTGAACACAGGATCATCGTCAATAATTCATTATGCGCAGAGGAAATATAATGTTTCGTTGGTTACAAAATTATCCCCATGGCCTTGAGGTCATCTATGATATTTTCGAAAAAGCCTTGCATCCTTTTAGACGTTGGCTGAAACCCAATTCAACACTTGAACCCCTTATCACTTGGGTTGAGAAAGTCGGCAAAGAAGCTGTTTTCGACTGCCACATGTGTGGGCAATGTATTCTGCACAGCACAGGTATGACCTGCTCAATGGCCTGCCCCAAGAATTTGCGGAATGGGCCTTGTGGCGGCGTGCGTGCCAATGGGCATTGTGAAGTTAAGCCAGAAATGGAATGTATCTGGGTCAAAGCGTATGAAAGATCTCAACATATGCCCAAATATGGGCATGACCTAATCCAAATTCAACCACCTGTCAATCGGCAATTGGAAGGGTCTTCTTCTTGGATCAATATGTTACATGAAATTGATATTGAACAGCCAAAAGGGTGGATCAAGCAGTCCAATGTAGGGGTGGATTAACTGATTTGCCTTGTTCCTCAATAAGAAATGAGACACAGATTCACACTTTTTTATCGTTCGGCTGAGCCCACGACGAAGTCTGTATACATCTATTTCCAAAAATATCGGTTAACTTATTCAGGAACAGCTCTATTTATTTACAACGGCCGTAACAGTACCAAAGCCGCATTCACTTTATTTTAAGGTGCCGCGATTGGCTCCAAGAAGCTACCGGCCGCCCAGCCTTCAGTACCATCCTCCAGACGCAGTTTCCACCAGAGTAAATCACCAGATTCTTGGGGGCCATCCAACACAAACACCGGCGCACCTTCCTCAACAACCAAAATGACAATGTTTTGACGACTAGGACCACCACGCAACGTCACACCTAAGCCATCTGTATTGGCAACGGCCGCATAAAATCCAACTGTCAGTTCATCGGGGGCGACAGCGACATCTGGTGTTGGAATGGGCGTAAAAGTAGGAATCGGTGTGGCGGTTGGGCGCGTTGGGGTGAGCGATGGAATGGGGCTGGGTGGTGCTGTGAGTTGAATGATGGTGGGATTGGCAGCAACGGCCGTTTCACCTTCAGGCGGTTGGAGTAAAAAAGATTGTAAGCTAAACCACACGCCAGCAACTAACAAGCCGGCCAGCACAAAACCCAACAACAACCAAAGCCAGGGAATAGGCCTTTTTTCTTTTTTTTGTGAATTGGTATTCGCATTCATTATTTATTCAGTTAACGCTGCAGATATGCCAGGAATTTTTCGAGCGACCAGGTATTGACGACCGCAACGGCCGTTGCCCAGCCACGTTGCGCCGTGGCAATACCATAATGCAAGAAATCAAAATGATCCACATGATGAGCATCTGTATTAATCGCCAGTTTAATGCCTAGTTCCACAGCCCGTCGCACATGAATATCACGCAAATCCAAGCGGCGCGGGTTGGCATTGACCTCTAGAATGGTGCCAGTCGCAGCAGCCGATTCAAAAATCATATCCATATCCAAATCAGCACCCGCTCTATCAGGCAGCAAGCGGCCAGTTGGATGGGCGATCATATCCACATGTGGATTCCAAATCGCATTCAACATGCGCTCCGTCACTTGCTCTCGTGGTTGGCTCAAACTGGTATGCAGGCTAGCAATTACGAAATCGAGTTCGGCCAGCACATCATCGGGATAATCCAATGTGCCATCCGCCTTAATCTCCATTTCCGTGCCATGCAAAATGGTAAAATCCGACCCCATCGTCTCGTTTGCCGCTGCAATTTCATCTGCCTGCTCACGCAACCGATCAATCGAAAGACCATTGGCAATGCCCAAACTAACTGAATGATCGGTGATCACAATAAATTGCCGGCCATGTTCACGTGCTGCTTGCGCCATTTGAAGGATGCTCATTTTGCCATCAGACCAGGTCGAATGCATGTGCAAATCACTAATGATGTCACCGCTTTGAACCAATTCAGGCAAGCTGCCAGCAACGGCCGCCACAATCTCACCACGATTTTCGCGCAACTGTGGCACAATATACGGAAGTCCCAGCGTGGCATAAACATCTTGTTCGGTGGCACACAAAATCTCAGGATCGCCGTTTACTGGCGTAAAAGCGTGTTCATTCAAGCTCAAACCCTTTTTCAAGGCTAATTCACGCAAGGCCACATTGTGGTCTTTGCTACCAGTAAAATAAGAAACCAATGTGCCCCAGCGTTCCGGTGGCAGCACACGCAAATCAACCCCAATGCCATTGAACAAAATTACGCGTGATTTTGTTGGCCCTTGGGCTGTGACGGCTTCGATATTGTCCAATTCTGCAAAGCGTGCCATAACAGGAGCAGCATCTTCAGCAGCTACGAGCAAATCAATATCTCCGATGGTTTCTTTCATGCGGCGCAAAGAACCAGCAACGGCCGTTTTGGTGACACCCGGTACCTTTTCCAACTCAGCTAACATCGCTTGCGCGATTGGCCATGCGTCTCCTAAAGGCACACGGCCGTCGCCATGGCGTTGTAGGGCATCAATCGCCGCCAATATACGCGTTTCTGTCTTCGTACCCATACGGGGCAGTTTACTAAGTTCACCAGCTTGCGCAACGGCCGTTAACTCAGCCAATGTCGTCACGCCCAATACATCATAAATCTGTTTTACCCGTTTAGGCCCCAACCCCTCCACACGCAGCAGCTCAACCAACGAGGGGGGCACATCTTCACTCAAACGATCATAAAAATCAAGCTTGCCAGTCGTCAGCATCTCTTCAATTTTTGCAGCCAATGTCGTCCCAATCCCAGGAATGTCAGTTAATTTCCCTTCGGCATACACCTGGTTCACATCGCGGCCCAGCGCAGCAATACTTTCGGCAGCCTTGCGATATGCCAAAATACGGTGGATCTGATCTCCCCGAATCGATAACATGTCAGCAACTTGATTAAACTTATCTACAATCTCTCGGTTATTCATAGAGTGCAATTATACCCTGAAATAATCATATAAACTGCAAGTGGCTGTAGGGCGTTTGCATACGCCAGATTTCTGCCACAAATTTCACTAATTTACACGAATTTGGATGGGTTCAATGCTTAAAATTCGTGCAATTCGTGCAATTCGTGGCGCAAGAAGCCTATAAGAACGCGCATGCAAGTGGCTGGTAGCAAGCGACAAAAGCAGGAGAAGCTCATCTTCCTCAAAAAATTTGATCATAAATAATCACTAAGCTTCTCTGTTGGAAAAGCATAAAATCTGATTGCATATATTTTGACAGCCTATAACGGCCGTGTTATACTTTTCGCCGCTCATTATCATGGAAACAAACAGACCTTTCCAACTATGGAGGGATGGCAGAGTGGACGATTGCGATGGTCTTGAAAACCATTGTGGGTTTATTCCCACCGGGGGTTCGAATCCCTCTCCCTCCGCTCGTAAATTCCTCTGCTGAAAGTATGAATTAACAATCTAGGCAATATTGAGCATCTTTTTTCGGGGAGGTGCCAGAGTGGACGATTGGGGCCGCCTGCTAAGCGGTTAACGGTCTTAAAAGCCGTTCAAGGGTTCGAATCCCTTCCTCCCCGCCTTTATCATCTGACAAGTTAAAAAAACTTGCAACAGCTGGTAAGTTAGTATAAGGTTGTAGGGTCATTATATATGCGCCCGTAGCTCAGTGGATTAGAGCATTCGGCTACGAACCGAAGGGTCGGGGGTTCGACTCCCTCCGGGCGTACTATAATCAACTTTAAGATGATGCCCCACTTTTGTAAGTGGGGCATTTGCTTTTTAAGGGCGCATTCAAAATCGACATGGGCGACACGGTCGAGATCGACCGTAGCAGACTAAGAATTCTGGTTCAACCGGATTTCATGGGGTAATCACCATTTATAGGCCCCACCAAATCCCAAAGAACCAGA
>CAYGMR010000388.1:0-5838 GCA_964350725.1 uncultured Ardenticatenaceae bacterium
CTGTACGGCGATCTTAATGCGACTTATACAGATGATCCGCGTGGGCCACGCTACGTGATACGTGGCGATGTGGATGAGAATCCGATTGATGTAGTTTGCCGCTTTCGTAGTGATGGCAGGTTGTTGATTATTATCACGGTTTATGTGGTAGATTAAAGGTGCAATGATGAGCGAATACAATTACTCTTGTGAATTTTGTGATACTGAACAGCCGCAGCAAAAAAAGCTGGTCACGGTAACCCGCCAACGGCAAGGGCAGTGGTTTATCTTTGAGGATGTGCCAGCATGGGTTTGCCCCAATTGTGGTCACCGTTATTTTGATGCTAATGTGCTGGAAGCGATGGAAGGGCGAATGAAAACCACGCCTGAAGACGCCCGGCCAATTATGGCATGGGCGATGTCGCTGCCGCAAACGGCCTAATGAGAAGTTGGGCTGGAACTGTATGGCAATTATTTCTTCTCTGATTTTTGCCAAGGAACTTTCTGGCGGCTATTCCCCGAAACAGATGGCTCCTGATCTGTAGCCAAAGTTTTAGATACCCAGTATCCAATCGCCAGCTTTGGCGAAGATTTTCACGGCGAACTCTATGCGTTTGATCATAATGGGGGCGTTTACCAAATCCAACCCTGATAACTACAACGGATAAGGAAAAGAACGGATGAATTAACTTCTATCCGTTCTAATCTTTATCCGTTGTAGTCTGGTTTTTATTGAGCGATTACCGCCTGAATCGCTGCGTCCATTTCAGCGGCTGAAGATTCGCGAAACTCACCGATGTGCTGCATACGAATACGGCCGTTTTTATCAATCAAATACGTTGTCGGCCAATAACGCTGGTTGTAAGCATTCCAGGTCACACGCTCATTGTCGATTGCCACCGGATATGCGACATTCAACTCAACCGTCGCCTCACGCACATTTTCAATATCACGTTCATAATCAAATTCGGGATAATGCACACTTACCACCACAAAATCATCACCACTATATTTTTCATGCCATTCCCGCACCCAGGGAATGGTCCGTAGACAGTTAATACAGCCAAAAGTCCAAAACTCAACCAAAACCGCCTTTTCGCCCTGAACCGAGGCCAAAGTTACGGGCGCATCCGTATTCAGCCAAACTTGGTTCGTGATTTCAGGCGCTGGTCCCAGGTCGGGTAAATTGACCGTCTCTTTTGTCGGCGGGATTTCTGTTGGAATTAAGGTAGGTGTCGCTGGTGGTGCTTGCGTTGCAGGAATAAGCGTAGGGTTTAAGTGGGGCGTTGTGGGGGCAACGGCCGTTGTCATCGAACCCGCTTCCACCGCTGACAAAGATTCATCAGGCAGCATCTCTGCACGGCACGCTGTTACTATCAAACCTATAATAATCCATAAAAACACAATGATTAAACGATTTTTAAGCATACCTTCTCTCCTGTATAAGCTGGTACAAATATAGTTCGCCCTCCTTACAACAGCCTAAGCCAAAGATTACATAAAGGTTACACCTTAAAACATTGAAAACCTACCTTTTAATTAGTCATACAATGGTGTATACTATGGGTAATTGTGGTGGAAAGTGGGTTAAAGTGGGCCATTTTAGCACAAATTCCCTAGGTTTTTGTGGCGAAATGGGGCAATCGGAACATTTGTTCTATATTATACACTACAATTATCTGACAGCAAATAAATTGTGGAGCGCAACCTTTTTTGCGATCCCACCGGCATATAACCATGTTTTTAGGCGAATATCAACACACCATCGACGACAAAGGCCGCCTGACAATTCCAGCGAAATTTCGCGGGGAATTGGCGGCTGGTTTAGTGGTGACGCGCGGTTTCGACCGCAACTTGATGATATACCCTTTAAACGGCTGGGAAGAGCTGGCTGATAAAATCGCGCAACGGCCGTTGTCCGATCCCAGCGCACGCACTTTCCGACGTCGGGTTTTTTCCGGTGCCGTAGACCTGGTTCCGGATCGTCAGGGACGGATTCTATTACCCCAAACTTTGCGTGAATTCGCCCATCTTAATGGTAACGCAGTCATCATCGGTATGTTTAATTATTTGGAAATCTGGGGCGCAGATACCTGGCAACCTGTACGTGAGGACATTGAAAGCAACGATGACCTTGAACGCTGGGATGATCTAGGCATATAAGGTGCAAAGTTGCAGGTAAATGTACATCTTACTTTGCCCCTTTTCTACTTTGCCGCGTTGCCACTTTTCTAACTTAACAAACTCATGGTAGAGCACGTAACATCCACATCCACACCCCATATCCCTGTTCTATTTGATGAGCTGTTGACTTTGTTACAGCCACCAGTAAACGGCCGTTTCATAGACGGAACCCTCGGTGCAGGCGGCCATACAGAGGGACTGCTGGACGCATCAGCACCTGACGGACAAATACTTGCCTTTGATCGCGATCCTGAAGCTATCGCTTTTACAAAGACACGGCTAGCACAATTCAACGACCGCATTACCTACATACATGCCAGCTATGCTGAGATGGCCACAATCGCACCCCCACTAGGTTTTGGTCAGGTCGATGGCATCATGCTAGACCTGGGTTTGTCTTCACGACAGTTAGGTGACGCCAAACGCGGCTTTGCATTTATGCAAACAGGCCCTTTGGATATGCGCTTTGATCATACACAAGGGCAGACTGCCGCCGACTTAGTTAACAATTTAGATGAAACCGAACTGTCCACCATATTCTGGCGCTACGGCGAAGAACGCCGCAGCCGCTTTATCGCTCGCTTGATTGTAGAGAATCGCCCACTAACGACCACCAGCGAATTAGCAGAATTAATCGCCAGCAAAATCAAACGTTCAGGGCGCACCCATCCCGCAACTCAGGTCTTCCAAGCCCTACGCATCGCCGTCAATAGCGAGCTAGATGCAGTCGAAACCGGCGTACAAGCCGCCATCGAACTGCTAAAACCCGGCGGACGCTTTGCAGTCATTAGTTTTCACTCATTGGAAGATCGTTTTGTAAAAAACACCTTCCGTGATCTCAGCCGTGATTGTATTTGTCCACCCGAACAGCCGTTTTGTATATGTGACCATAGAGCGCGTGTGCGCCTGATCACCCGTAAAGCTGTCAAAGCATCTGAAGCCGAAATCAAAACAAACCCACGCAGCCGCAGTGCACGCCTGCGTGTCATCGAAAAATTGGAGATAGCTGCTTAGCCAGCCAGCAAAAACGCTGACTGGCTAAAATGCCCGTAAACAAATGGTACAGGAAAACATACAGCGACCCATGCGCAAATCATCTCGGCAAACTCGCGAACGCTCCCTGCGTTTAGTTAAGCTAACAGAAGCTCAAGCTGCACTCGGCTGGGGCATCATTTTGATCATGCTTGCTTTGATCGGTGCCATTTATTTAGGACAAACCAGCAAGATCGCGGCCTCTGGACGCAAAGTACAAGCTATGCAGTTGGAGTTAGATGCCTTACGTGACGAAAATGCTGTTTTGGAACGGGACATCGCCCAGGTTCAGACGCTTGATTATTTGCGCCAGGAGTCTGAACGTCTCGGTTTTGTGGGTGCACAACCCTATGATGTCGAATATTTGGTGATCCCAGAATATCCATCGGCAACGGCCGTAACTGCACCCGCCGCCGTAGTAGAACCTTTACCTGAACCGGCAGAAAATATGCAAGAAGCACTATTGCTGGCTCTCGAAGCCGCCTTCATTGATTTAGCCATCGGAGAAGCCAATGAACAATAGTCAAAAACGCCGTCTTTGGATCATTTCAGCCGGATTTATCCTGGCAACGATCGTTATTATTGTACGCATCTTCTATCTACAAATCCTTACTGGCGAAGCACTGGCAGCGCGTGGTTTGGCCGAATACACCGTTGTTGAGCGTCCCGAACGCGGCAATATTTACGATAAACATGGTGCTGTCCTTGCTGCCAACGGTGCCGACTATCAAATCAGCATCACCCCCAATCAGGTACTCGAACCTGATGAGTTAGCCACTGCCCTGGCTCCCATCCTGCAAGAGCAACGTTACCAATTATTGGCCTTGCTGCAATCGAAACGCCCCTATGTACTGCTGGCAGGACGTGTCGATCAAGAGATGGCAGACACCCTTAAAGCCCTGCCCTACGATGGTGTGCAAGTAGACCCGATGTCACGCCGTTTTTACCCGCAAGGGGATATGTTATGCCACACCATTGGCTATGTCGATTTTGATGGCATTGGTGGCGGCGGCCTTGAAGGGTATTATCAACGCGAATTAGCAGGTGAAGCCGCCAGTCACACTGTCAACCTATCGCCCCTCAAAATGCGCCAATTCGCCACGGCACGTGAAGGATCAGACCTAGTCTTGACCATTGACCGCACCGTTCAATACACCGTCGAAAAATATCTCAAAGACGCACTTGAAGAGTACGAAGCCACGAGCGGTGAAATTATCGTGATGGATCCACGCACAGGCGCAATCATCGCCATGGCCAGTGCCCCCTGCTTTGATCCGGCCGCCTACTATGACATTAACGATGCCGATATTTTGCTGAACCCAATCGTCAGCAAGCAGTTTGAACCTGGATCGGTCATCAAATTGATCACCATGGCGGCAGCATTGGATAATGGCACGGTTACACCACAAAGCACCTACTTTGATGAAGGTGAATTGTACGTCGGCGGCCATCGCACCTTAAACTGGACACGCGAAGCCCATGGTACCGTCGACATGACGACTCTGTTAGCCCAATCCTTGAACGTGGGTGCCGCCACACTCGCGCTCTGGATGGGCGCAGATACATATTACGATTATATGCAAAGTTTTGGATTCGGCCGTCCCACAGGGATCGACATGATGGCAGAAGCCTCTGGTCTAATGCCGCTGCCCGGCGATTCATTGTGGACAGAATCCTTCTTGGCCACAAACTCTTATGGTCAAAGTATTGCGACAACACCATTACAAATGATTTCAGCCATTTCTGCTTTGGCGAATGATGGCAAAATGATGCAGCCCTACATTGTGCAAGAAATTCGTTCAGCGGAGGGTGTGTTCAGCCATGAACCAACAGTGCTTAGTCAACCGGTCAGCGCCGAAACAGCACATACACTCACCGCGATGGCTGTGCAAGCATTGAATACGGCCATTCCAGAAGCGCATGTGCCTGGTTTTACGGTGGCAGGCAAGACCGGTACTGCTCAAATCGCAGAAAATGGTGTCTACAATCCAGATGATGTGATTGGCACCTTTGCAGGTTGGCTGCCCGCTGATGATCCTGAGATCGTGGTCTATGTCAAAATAGACCGCCCAAATATTCCGTGGGGATCAAAAACGGCCGCACCAACATTTTCTAAACTAGCACAAGAGCTCGTTGTTTTGATGAATATCCCACCGGACGAAATCCGGCTGCAAGGAGAGATTTTGGCGGCACGCGCCAACGAATAATCATCATGTTACACCTAGGTCACATTTTAGCGGCATTGATGCCATATGACAGTTCCGGCCTTGAGCCGGCTTTGTCGTCTGTAGTGGTTGACAGCCGCAATGTCAAGGATGGTAGTTTATTTGTGGCATTTCGTGGTGAAAAGGTAGATGGACATGATTATGTGGCCGCTGCTTTTGCCGCAGGTGCAACGGCCGCTTTGGTTGAACGGCCGTTACCCGGTAACTACACAATCATCGACAGCCGCAACCCTATCCACCCTTTTGATTTCACCAAACCAGTGTGCATCGTCGTTGAAAGCAGTCTGATTGCTTTGCAACAAGCCGCCAAAGCATGGCGCGCCAAGTTTCCTGGGGTGCGTATCATCGGCATCACCGGCAGCGTTGGCAAAACAACCACCAAAGAATTAGTTTACAGCGTCTTAAAACAACGTTTCAA
>CAYGMR010000389.1:0-5810 GCA_964350725.1 uncultured Ardenticatenaceae bacterium
AAAGTGGCGTGGCCAGTCTTTTCAACCAACATGACACGCCAGGCGAAACGGCCGTTTTGTTCAGTCCAATTGACATTACCCGGTGTCAACCAATGCCGCAGGGGCAGCAGCAGTTGCAGCAAAAAGAATCCGATCAGGATGATGCCCACTAACAAGGGTTCTGGCTGATTCCGCGGTTTCACACGCTGGTCATTATCTTGCAAAGGAAGCCTGACACGCCAATCGAAAAAGACCAGCGTACAGGCAATCATAATCCACGGGAACATGCCAATATTGAATAATAAACCGGTCAAACCATGAAAAACAATAACAGCGAGATAGGCCAGCAAGCGTGTCTTGCGCCAACTGAGCCAGAAAAAGATGGTCAGGTCGAATAGGGCGCTCGCCCAACTCATGACAAGGGGCAGCCAACTCGTATCGAAAATACTGCCGATGAGCGGTGTGCCCGTTCTGGCATGCAACCAAATACCCAGCGGTAACCCGTTTAATAACCAGTCTGCATTGAGTTTTGCCAATCCGGCAAAAAAGTAAACGAGACCAAGCTGTACCCGCACGACCCACACCATCCATGCCGGAACCAGCGTGCGAGTTGGTGTTAAACCCAGACGATTGTCTAACGCATAGGCGCCATTTAAGGGTAAAAAGAGCAGCAAAAAAGCGAGCAGCGAAATGAAATAATAGTGGTTGAGGTAATAAGTTTTATCTAGCAGCTCGACGTATGTAAACAGGAAAAAGAAGCTGATGATGCTCAAGCGGTAAAGCAAACCAGCAGCAATGAACAGGGAAAGGATGGCGAGTGTGATAAAGACCGCCCATAACCCTATTTCTGGCAACGGCCGTATCCATTCAAATCCAGTATAAGTAAAATGGAATTTTGGCAGGACATACAACTCGCTAATCCAACCACGTGCCATAAAACGCAGCATACTGAAACACATCAGCAGCCCAAATGCGACCCGCAGGACGATCAGCGGGCCAATATTGACTTGTGTAAATAATCGGCTGGAAATACTAGACTGCAATTTGGGCCAATGGTGCCACAAAGAAGCGCGATGACTCTGATCAATCGCCGTCATTGTCATTGAATGTAAGGGTCACACCCAGGTGATTGGCCATATCTACTTTGAGTAGAACCAACAATTGGTTTATTTCTTCGAAAGCTGTTTCTACGGCGGGCAGGTCAGAGGTTACAGAAGTTTCCAATGGTTGGTCAATTGCTTGTAATGCAGCGATGGCGGTGTCGAATTGGGTGTTAATGGCGGTGGATAACAGCCCATCTTCATAATCGGCATCCAAATAATCTAGGTAATCATCAAATCCAAGGCCCTCCCCACCATTAAAAGCGAGCTGCATTCCCTTGAGCGTTGCAATCAGGCGAGGTAATGATTGCTGTGCATACAGTGATTCCACGAGATCGGGGCGGATTGCGCCATTGGTGCGTTTGCCAGCCGGCTTGCCCAAGCGTGAAGCTACGATTTCTTCGACATCAGAAATCATCTGGTTGACCAACATATTCATCGACCCTTGCAGCTCGCCGCCGTCCATATCTGCCGCGATAAAAGCTTGGGCGTAGTTATCCCCGTCAGCCGACCAAATAGCTGCTAATTCATTGCTGCGCTGCTGAGCGTTTTCGGCCAGTCGCAGGATTAGTTCACGTCTGCGGTCGGCGTTTTCGGCATCTGTAAATTTTTCCAGCACAACGTCATTGCTGTTCTCCGGATCAAACAACAGGTATTCCATGGTACCCAGGCCAACGGAACTGGAACCGATCGATGCCAAATAGTCATTGGTGATTGGCTGCTTGCCAGAAATGATGGTTTCGTCGATGAATTTGATGCGCGGCGGACGGTTATCGAGGCGGTTGTGGAGGAGACTGTCATCAACAGGACCAATGCGAAACGATAACAAAGCCATGCGTGCCAGGCTGGCCGTGCGCCATGCATCTTGAACGGCCGTTAATGTAGCCGGCGTTGGATCATCTGTAAAAGCTCGTGCTGCCAATTCAAGATCTGCTAGTGTATCGGCAAATTCTTCATGCGCGGGCACGATGACGTTTGTGGTAATATTTTCCAACATCGCCCGCCGATCAAAACCATCATCAGTTTGCACGGTGGGCGTGGGTTCGCTGGCATTAAACGCCCCACAGGCTGCCACACTCATAATCAATAGAATAAAAAACGCTGCTGCTTTTATATGTTTGTTCATACGATTCCAATTCTGAAATACTTGTTCAACTTCAAACCGCACCCCCAATTACCTATAACGAATCCAAAAATGCGAGCAGGGCTGCGCGTTCTTCTGCTGTCAACTCAGTAAACGCATCGCGGACAGCCTCGGACTCGCCCCCATGCCATAAAATCGCCTCCAACATATTACGTGCACGACCATCGTGCAAAAGTGTTGTGTGCCCATTCACTGTTTCAATCAGGCCAATGCCCCACAGCGGCGGCGTGCGCCACTCACTGCCAGTCGCTTGAAAGTCAGGACGGCCGTCGGCCAGACCTTCACCCATATCGTGCAGCAGCAAATCGGTATACGGCCGAATCGTTTGGTGGGATAACGCTGGAATTGTGGGATGGACACCCGTCTCTAATTCTGCTGTATGACATTTTGAACAACCAATTTCTTCGAACAGTTTTTTGCCTTGCACAACTTGCGCATCATCCCAATTTCGTCGCGCCGGCACAGCCAGAGAACTGGCATACAAAACCACTTTTAGAAAATCATCCGGGTCGATTTCTGGCTCACCGCCATGCGCTGCTGTCTGGCAATTTGTTTGCATCACAGTGCAATTTTCATCAGGAAAGAGTGGTGTCGTGATGCCCATATCGCCGAGAAATGCGCCTGCGGTTTGCTGCAGAACTGTGGGTTGGTTGGCTTTCCATCCGAAACGGCCGATTGCCATTTGATTGTTAAACGCATCCCACACCATATTGGGTCGCCCGGAAATGCCGTCGTCATCTCGATCCGTTGGATCGGCCTGAGCCAACAATGTATCGGCGGGCACAGCTTCGAGCAAACCCATGCCAATCATCTGGTTCGCGACACGTGGCGAAACCATCAATTCCGGGTGCAATTCACCATAGTTAAGATTGCTGAATGTGTAAGTTGGCTGGCGCAGCATCATTGTTTCCCCATCCGGAAACGTAAACGGCACCTCTGTGTAGGAAACCTGGAACGCCCCTTCTGACTCGACCCCCATGATAGCTTCATCCTGTAACTGCCCACCATAGTTTGGCTCTGCGGCGGGTGCACCATGCATGTCACTGCCGGGTACACTCAAACGCAGTAAAAAGCCGGTTGGTGCTTCGCCATCGAATGCGGGCGGGCGGCCACGGCCGTCTTTGAAATGACAACCAGCGCATGAACGCGCATTAAAATGCGGCCCTAAGCCGTCACGCGCGGTTGTGGATGCGGGTGCTGTCACCCAATTTTGATTGAAAAAGGAGTTGCCCACAAAAAAGAGCAGCTCTTGATCGCGGTCGAGACCGGGCGCGGGCAAGCTGAATGCATTCGGTGTTGTATCAAAAACAGTCGCCTGCCCACCAGACAACTGTTCGCCTGTCGATACGGCCGTGTCATTTCCAATGTCTATCACACCGCAACCCACACACATCAACATCATGGCAATCAAAATGAGCGCTCCATACAACCGCTGGGGTCTATGCATACTGCACCTTGATTTTAATTGGACTACACAAACGTTTTTTGCTGTTCGCTGCGCGGCCACACTTCCTGCATAGATGAGTCGGTTGGTTGACACATGTCATGTAGATGGTAATGTCGTTTTTGAGCGATTTTTTCAGCTTGCACAACTCTTTCATATTTTCTACTCAGGCAAATCTGTGTTGATGGAGAGTCCCAACACATTGGCGGCTTCGGCAAATTTGTCCCCCTGATCTTGCAATGCATTAACGGAGGCTAGCACAATTGGGCGTTGATCCGCAACCACGATAGCTTGATCGAAGGGAACCGGAATCGATTGGGTGCTTTCTATTGCAGTTTGGACCAGTGCCAACAGCTCAGTTGCCAACTCTTCATCCAATTGCGCTACCAAATCTGCCAACGATGTGCCGCTGACTTCAGAACCATCGATGCGCGTGTAACTGCCTGTGTAAATATTGTAGATGCCCTGCGCGTTGTTAATAATGTCACGGTGGGTGTTATCGCTGAAGCAAGAATGTTCGTCTTCTTGATCTTGATTGTCATAGGCAACAAATATGCGCTCCCCAGCTAATTCAGATTTACTCAGCACGCCCATCCCGGTTAACATTTGTTGAATCGCATTATCGGGTGATTGGGCGACAAACGAAGCGCGGTAGTTGCTGTCGTTATCAGGCGACCATTCATTGACAAGGGTTTCAAGGTGGCCGACGAGGCGTTCAGCCGCTGCCAGCAAATATTGACCCCGGCGGTCGGCATTGGGAGCTGTTGTGTAATCTGTATACGGCCGTTGCCCATTACCATCCGGGCTCAAATCTTGGCCCCACAGCAAAAATTCGATGCTGTGATAGCCGGTGCTGATGTTTTCTTCTGCCCCTACTTCATTAAGTGATTCAAGTAGGTCTGCTGTAATCTCTGGATACTCGCTTAGGTTGTTGATGATGCCGGAATCAGGCATGCCTTCGACATAATCAACATATGATTCATCGAGCGGCCAGGCATTGAGCAAACCTTCGGGGCCGTCTTCATCATCGATGGGGCCCCCGTAGAAACGATAAACTTCTGTCTGTCCATAGGGCTCTCGGGCAGCCAGCCACGCATCTTTGGCGGCCTGTTGTGTTTCTTCACTGGGATTGGCGACAAACGCTTCGAGCGCAGTTTGCAAATCCACTGCTGTTGTCAGTGAATCTTCATAATTAGCATAGACAATGTCGGCATAATTATTTACAACATCCGCTTTCACTGTTTCGATGTCGTTTTCTGCCGTGCCATTGCAGGCGACGAGGGCGATTGTTAGTAACAATATGACTAAAAATAATTTTTTCATTATGCAATCCTTTTCTTTTGGAGCCTATAATGGCCGTTTTTGATTGCACAATAATGGCAAAAGAGGAAGTTAAAATCTACCAATATCGTTCAGTTTTATATTGTGGTTGGTTAGGAAATGGGTGAAAAGGAATTCAAATGAAAGTTAACCAGCATTCAAACTTGTATGACGGATTGTTAATCCGCCCGACGTTTGTAACCCGATTTAATAGTTGAAGCCCAAAAACAAGTTAGACACACTATTTAGGTGGCCTTTCGTGCGTTTATGTAAATTCATAAAATAAAACGGTAATCAGCAGATGACGCAGATTGCATAGATTTTGGCAATTTATAAGGCAAAAATCTGCGTTATCTGCGCAATCTTTGATAATTTCTATTACCGAAACAATTCTTTAGTTTTCATCAACGCACTTCCTTGTTGTTAGCTGCGGGTTTCAATCCACAGGTTCTTTACACAACGACTGGTGCTGTTTCATATAACGCTGCTTTAATCTGCAATGTGTCACGACGGATATCGGCATCCGTTTCTACTTTTTTGGCGATTTTCTCATAGCCATACAAAATGGTGGAGTGGTCGCGGTTGCCCAGTTTTGCCCCGATTTGCGGTAATGATGCATCTGTTTCTGTACGCGCCAGGTACATTGCAATTTGACGTGGATAAGCAATTGTGCGGCTGCGGCTGGAACTAAACATCGCTTCTTTGTTGACATTGTAATAGGTACAAACAGCGTCAATAACTTGATCTAATGTGACTTTATCGGGGCGGCTGACCAAATCGGAAAGGGCCATATTGAGCATATCCATGTCCACAGGCTGCCCGG
>CAYGMR010000390.1:0-5787 GCA_964350725.1 uncultured Ardenticatenaceae bacterium
AACGAATTAGAGAAGGAACGAATTGAGCGCGATTGAAAAATTCGTTTTTTCCAAAATTCGCGGTAACCACCCCAAAACAAACCTACTTTATTTTTGGCAATTCAAACCAACCCTTCTTAATCGCAAACAGCATCACAAATGCCCCCATAATGCCCCAACTCATCACAACCATAAACATATTGCGTGCTCCCCAGGCATCAAATATAAAACCGCTAAACGTATTTGCCAATAAAGGCGCTAAGCCAATCATGCTGGCATTCACCAATGTCAGCGCCGTTGCACTCCACTCTGGTGGGGTACGCATATTGGTCAATTGGGTCAACCCTACTGTGAATAATCCATAGCCAAAACCACGCACAATGGCAGCTAACAACAAAACATTTGGCGACCAGGCAGCAGCATGACCACCAATAGAGGCACTAATGAGAACGATTGATAGCAATAATGTTTGTGGCGCACCCAGACGGCGTGTAATCACAGAATGACGCTGCATGACTGGCACCTCGGCCAAGGCAGATAAACCAAATAACAAGCCAACATAGGTCTGATTGCCACCAAGGTTCACCATATAAATGCCAGAAAAAAGGAAGGTAGCGATTAAGGCTGCGCCGACTAAAAAGGCGGTAACAATTAAAGTCAATAGACCACGGTCTTGCAGCAGTTGGCGCAGTGGCGCGCGCGATTGGAAGGCTTTGTTTTGGGGCGCAACGGCCGTTTCTTCTTCCAATTGTCCTGTCAAAAACAAAACAGGCAAAACGAACATAGCCGCCATAAAAAACATGGGCGCAAAACCGACACGATCCCATAAAACGCCCATCGAAATGGAAGTTATGGCAAAACTGAGCGAACCCCATAACCGTACGCGTCCAAAATCCAGACGATGGCGTTCTACCATGCGCGATACAAGCCCATCCCCTATCGGTATTGTGGGACTACGCACAAAGGCTTCTATGGTCATCAACACAAAAAAGCCCAGAAAAGCAGCCGGTAAACGTAACAATAACAAAACAAGACCCCAACAAGCCAAAGCGATGAATAACAAGAATTTGCGCCGCTCATTGCGATCTGCCCAGGCAGATAAAAAAGGAGCCGCTATCAAGCTCATCAAGGGTGCCAACGAGACTAATATGCCAATTTGCACGCCGCTTAATCCCAAATCATGGAAATAATTATTGAGAAAGGGAAGATAAACCGCGAAAAATGACCAAAAGAACCAATAATATAATGATCCCGACCAAATTGGTGGGAGAAATTGTGACCGTGTCTGCATAACGGCCGTTTCTTTGTGCATAATAATTTTGCCTACTTGCTGCTCCCGATGTTATGCTTAGATTATCGCCTACTCATACCTTACGGGCAATTGATTGCAAGCTATCAAATTTCGCCAAACTGGATAAAATAGAGAGCATGAAACGACATATTTATTTGGAAGACATTCCTTTAGACGCAGCACAGGCCGCTTTCCGTGCGGCTTTGCAAGCCGCCGCTCAATGGGGGCCATTGCCAGCAGAAACAATTCCGCTAACTGAAGCCAACGGCCGTATCACAGCAACGGCCGTCTATGCCAAACTTTCTTCGCCCCACTACCACGCCAGCGCCATGGACGGCTATGCCCTGCGCGCCCAAGACAGTGTCGGCGCATTAGAAACCAGCCCGCTGCAACTTACCTTAATCGACCCAGATGCGTCACCAGAGGGTATCACTCGCCCTACCACAGCGGTTAATACCGGTCACCCACTGCCTGCCTGGGCCAACGCCGTGGTAATGATCGAACATACACAGCCAGTTACGCTGGCTGATGGCAAGCCAGGATTGGAAATTCGGGCAGCCATGCCACCGTGGCAGCACGTGCGGCCGATGGGTGAAGATATGGTCGCTACCGAATTGGTGCTGCCTGCCAACCATAAGCTGCGTCCGGTTGACTTGGGGGCTTTGGCCGGATCAGGTCATGCGACTGTTGATGTGTATCGGCGGCCCCGCGTAGCGATCATCCCCACCGGTTCGGAGTTGGTGGATGTTGAAACGGTCGCTTCGACAAGCGCAGGACAGGCGGTTGACAAGCCGCCGCAGCCCGGCCAAATCATCGAATATAACAGCCTTGTGCTGGCCGCCCAGGTACAAAATTGGGGTGGGATTCCTACCCGCTGGCCGATTGTGCCGGATAAATTTGAAGCGATTAAAACGGCCGTTGTCCAAGCCGCACAAAATACTGACCTCATCCTACTTAATGCAGGCTCTTCTGCGGGCAGCGAAGATTACACCGCCCATGTCGTGCAAGCCCTCGGCCAACTACTTGTCCACGGCGTCGCGGCCCGCCCCGGCCATCCCGTCATCCTCGGCATGATTGAGCAATCAGCCATCAGCGGTCAGCCATCAGCGGTTCCGATAATTGGGGTGCCTGGCTATCCGGTCAGTGCCGCTTTGACCGGCGAGATTTTTGTGGAGCCGCTGTTGGCACAGTGGCAAGGCCGTTCCGCGTATGCCGCGCCCACACTGGAAGGCAAACTGACGCGCAAAGTGATGTCCCACACGGGCGATGATGATTTTGTGCGTGTATCAGTGGGCAAGGTGAGTGATAAGGTGATGGTGACACCCATCAGCCGTGGCGCGGGTGTGATTACCTCGCTGGTGCGGGCTGATGGCATTTTGCGCATCCCACGCTTTAGTGAAGGGCAAGATGCTGGCGACAACGTGACGGTGCATCTTTACCGCACACCTGCCGAAATTGCCCGTACAATTGTGGCGATTGGCAGCCATGATTTGACCCTGGATTTGCTGGCACAATTCCTGGCTGAACGCACAAATGGCTTACGTTTGATGTCGGCCAATGTAGGCAGTTTGGGCGGATTGGTAGCTTTGCGGCGCGGTGAAGCACATCTTGCCGGTTCTCATCTGCTCGATCCGGCCAGCGGCAGCTATAACGACAGTTATGTACACCGTTATCTGCCTGGGCAAGAAATTGTGCTCGTAACGCTTGTCGGGCGTGAACAAGGGTTGATTGTGCCGGCGGGCAATCCCAAAGGGTTGGCCAACTGGCAAGACATCGCCCGCACCGATGTACAATTTGTTAACCGGCAGCGCGGTGCGGGAACGCGGGTACTGCTCGATTATGAGTTGGAGCGGCAGAGCATCAAACCTGAGCAGGTAAAGGGGTATGGGCGTGAGGAATATACGCATTTGGCAGTGGCAGCGGCCGTTGCATCTGGCGTGGCGGATGCGGGTTTGGGCATTCGCGCAGCGGCGCGTGCGCTCGACCTCGGCTTTGTGCCGTTAGCGCATGAGCAGTATGATTTGGTGATTCCGAAAGACCAATATGAGAGCGGCTTTTTGAATCCGTTGTTGGATTTGTTGAATGATGAGGGTTTTAGAACGGCCGTTGCGGCTCTACCCGGCTACGACATCACACCAATGGGCCAAACCCGTGCGTTAAATTATGCGGATTGAAATCTGCGGATTGAAATCCGCAGCTAATATAAGGAAGTACGTTAAAACGTACTAAGGTTTAATTTGGACACATTTGAATCAAATATTCAAGGAAACAAGATGACAACTTATATTGCTGATTTACACAACCATACCACTGCCTCTGATGGCGAATATACGCCGACGGAACTGGTTTTTAAGGCGGCCGAATTGGGGTTAACGGCCGTTGGTGTCACCGACCACGATACCCTCAATGGATTAGATGAAGCGCTGGCTGCCGGGGATGAGGCTGGCATCCTGGTTGTGCCTGGGGTAGAAGTTTCGCTGCGATTTAGACGGCCGTATTTTGTCGGTACACTGCATTATTTGCTCTATATCCCTTATGCACTACTGGCTGATGCTGAATTTCGGCGGATGGCCAACAATATATTTAGCCAGGGACGTGGCGCGGGTCTGGTACGCACGCGGGTCGATGCAATTAATAGCGAATTTGGTCCTAACGGCAAAGCACCTCTGCTCACACGGGAATTGACACCAGATGAAATCGAAACATTGTCCCCCAACGTCACACGGCGTCATTTTGCTGTCGCACTGAAGGCAAATCATGGGCTAAATCGTGAACAAATCAATATGTTGATCGGCAATGACAGTGTCGCTTATATCCCCTCCGGCATCGATCCTAAACAGTTGACACCGCTCTTGCACCAATATCCGCAGTTAGTACGCGTCTTTGCACATCCGGCCGCTGGTTCTTATCCAGGCAAAAGTCTCTACAACGAAATCTTGCCGCCGATTGAGGTGGTCGAAATGCTCATGCCGGAATTTTTGGATAATAATTTGTTGGGTTTGGATGGGCTAGAAGTGCAATATCCGGGTCATGCGCCGCAGCATCGTGAGTTGATGGCGCAATGGGCTGAACACTATGGGTTAATGCAGTTGGGTGGCTCGGATTGTCACGATCGTGTGGAACGGCCGTTGGGTGTGGCAGGTGTGGGGCAGGACGCATTAGAAGGTTTGTTGGCACATTTGGGCGACACCTATGTTATAATTTAACCAATCGTTAAACGAGAGGTTCATTATGCAGATGCAGCAAATTATCTTACAAATTCCTGAAAAGGTGCTTTTGGCTGAAAAGATGGATGCAGTTGCTTTTGGCAAAGAGATGCGGATATTGACGGCCGTTAAACTTTATGAATTAGGTCGGTTATCTTCTGGTCGTGCAGCGGATCTGGCAGGCGTTTCGCGTGTAGAATTTTTGCTCCTGCTTAAACAATACAACGTTTTCCCATTATTCGCAGAACTCGAAGACCTAGAAAAAAATGTCGAAACAAGCCATTAGCAATACTTCGTCGTTTTTATCTTTAGCTGACGAATTGGATTAATATGTAATACCATCTCGGCAAAAATCTTTCGCCACCTCTTTGCCTAGCACATAATTATCACCTTCTTGAACCAAAACATTTGTTCTGGTATCATTTCGCTATGACAAACTCCTTAACCATTTCCCCAAAAACTGCACGCCGTTTGGCAATCTCAGCGCAACGTCTGAACTATTTACCGGAAAAATCGGATAAAGTTGCCATGCTGGATGTGATCCGACAGATCGGTTGTGTACAAATTGATCCGATTAACGTGGTGGCACGCAATCCATTGTTAATTTTGTGGAGCCGCTTGGGGAATTATGATCTGGCTGATTTTGAGGCGCTGTTGTGGGCAGAGCGCGCTTTGTTTGAATATTGGGCACATGCAGCTTCGATTGTGTTGGTGGAAGATTTCCCGCTGCATCAGGTGCAAATGGTGAATTTCTCACGCGGCAATGGTGCTTGGGCCAAGCGCACCCGTAAATGGATGGCGGTAAACGAGCCATTCCGCCAATATATTCTAGACGCGCTGCGTAAACGCGGCCCCTTGTTTACGGCCGAATTTGAAGACCGCTCTGTTAGCACCTGGGAATCGAGTGGCTGGACAGCCAGTCGCAATTTGCCGATGATGCTGGCCTTCATGTGGGAACAGGGCGACATCACAGTGACACGGCGTGAGGGCAAAGGGTTTGGCTTAAAAAAACAGTGGGGCTTGTTGGAACAGCATATGCCGCAATGGGTTGATAATGAACCGCTGCCGCGTCGTGCAGCAGTTAAGATAGCGGCACAAAAGTCATTGCAGGCGTTGGGGGTAGGCACACAAAAGCATATCGACAATCATTTTATTCGCGGTGGTTATCCAGAATTAAGGGATGTGCTGGCAGAGTTGGTGAGCAACGGCCGTATCCACCCCGTCACGATTAGTGAATGGCCTGATGAAACCTGGTATATCCATGCTGACACCCTGCCTGAAATGGAAAAGATCGAGGCTGGTGATTGGAAC
>CAYGMR010000391.1:0-5761 GCA_964350725.1 uncultured Ardenticatenaceae bacterium
GGGAATTATATCACGTCGTAGGGAAAGTTCTATGAAGAAAAAGAAAAACAAAATCGCAAAAATATTGGCGAATTTCAAACTCAATTTATCGATATCAACAAACGCTGGGACCCAATTAACATGCGTATCGATATCATTGCCAACACGCTTTCAAAATCTGAAAGCACACGCCAAGATTTGATTGATTCGCAAGTTGAACAACGTGAAACCATCAAGAAATGGGCTGAACAAATCCAACTTGGCGAACATGAACGCAATAAACAGCTCGAAAAATGGCGTTATGAGATGGACGAACAAAAGGACATCATCGAGCGCTTTTCACGCGAGTGGGTCAAGTTTTCTGATCAATACAAAGAAGCGAAAATGGCGGTGCAAACTTTAGGCGAATGGCAAAAGCAGATCGAGCAACGCGAGCAAGAATCATCTGAATTGCTGAAAGTAGAACTCAATCGCATGCAATCACGCTGGGACGGTTTTGTGCTTGAAAACGCCCAAAAGTGGAAAACGTTTGATGTTGAAGCAGAACAACGTTGGGCCAATATCAGCCGTGTCGAGAAACAATTCCAAGAACAAATCCTTGTGTTGGAAGAAAAATTGGTCAAAATTCGCGAAGAAAAAGATACACTGCGACGCGTTCAGGTTGCCCAAGCGGATGCCATCAAAAAAATCCCCCGTATTTGGGTTGAAGAGGTCGAGAAAGCAATCGCCCAAGATCCAAATCGTCGCCGTCAACCAACAACTATACCAGTCCGTGAAGAATAATTTATGTTTGTTATTGGTACGGCCGGACATGTAGACCACGGCAAGTCGACATTGGTAGAGGCGTTGACTGGCATCGATCCAGATCGCCTCGCTGAAGAAAAAGAACGTGAAATGACCATCGACCTTGGCTTCGCCTGGCTGCGATTAGGGGCAGAGGAAGTTGGGGTTGTTGATGTACCTGGTCACCGTGATTTCATCGAAAATATGCTGGCGGGTGTTGGGGGTATCGATCTAGCCCTATTTGTCGTGGCGGCCGATGAAGGCGTCATGCCACAAACCCGTGAGCACCTCGCAATCTTAGACTTGTTAGAGATAAATAGCGGTATTGTTGTCATTACTAAAACTGATTTGGTTGATGATCCCGACTGGTTGGAATTGGTGATGCTGGATGTCAGTGAAGTTCTAACCGGCACGGTGCTGGCAGATGCTCCGATTGTGCCCGTTTCCGCCTTCACAGGAGAAGGTCTCGAAACTTTAAAAAGCACGCTGCAAGAGAACCTAACGGCCGTTCCTCCGCGCAGTGATATGGGTCGCCCACGCTTGCCAATTGATCGCGTATTTACACTCTCGGGTTTTGGCACAGTGGTAACCGGTACGCTGCTCAACGGCCGTTTCCGCAGCGGAGATCAAGTGGAAATTCAACCAACAGGATTAAAAGCACGTATCCGTGGCCTACAAACCCATAAAACCAAACGACAAGTCGCCCAACCAGGCAGCCGAGTAGCCATTAATCTGACCGGGGTTAACCATGATCAGGTCAAGCGTGGTAATGTCGTCGCGGCACCGGGGATCATCGCCGGCACCATCCTCGTCGATGCCGCATATCGCCAATTACACGATGCAAATACCATCCTAAAACATAATATGGAAGTCAAACTCTTTATCGGTGCGGCTGAAGTTGTGGCCCGCGCGCGTGTGTTAGGCGTCGAAAAGATCGAGCCAGGGCAAGAAGGGTGGTTACAACTCGCACTTTCTGAACCAATCGCGGCGGCACGTGGGGATCGGTTTATTTTGCGACGGCCGTCACCAGCCACAACCCTCGGCGGCGGCCGCATACTCGATCCACATCCCGGCCGTCGACACCGCCGTTTCCGTTCAGATGTGATCGAGCGTCTGCAAACATTGTCACAAGGCACACCGGCTGAACTTGTTTTACAAGCATTGCAGCGCATCGAACCAACCACACAGCAAAATTTGTTACCGCGCACGGGGCTTGATCATGAAACGGCCGTTGCCGCGCTGGCAGAACTCGAAAATGAAAACCTCGTAGTGCAGTTAGGCAAACAGTTAATCTCCCAAGCTGGCTGGCAGCAATTGCACGACAAACTCGATGACATGCTTCACACTTATCACCAAGAACACCCCCTACGACTAGGCATGCCACGTGAAGAGCTGCGCAGCCGCTTAAAGCTTACCCCCACTGTTTTTAATCCGTTGATAAAACAAGCGGCTGCTGATGGCTTGCTCATCGAAAACCAGACAATTATTGCGGCTCCAGATCATCAAGTGAACTTCAACTCTGCACAACAAGCTAAAATTGATGCGCTTCTACGACAATTCGCGAATGCTGGCATCAATTCACCCAGCGTCAAAGAAGCCAAAACAGCCGTTGGTGAAGAATTATATTATGCATTGATTGATCAGGAACTGTTACGGCCGTTGAACCAAGATGTCGTTTATGCAGCCTCAGAATATCAAAAAATCACAAAAACCATCCTCGATTTTTTGCAAAAAAACGGCAGCATTAATGCCGCCCAAACCCGCGATCTACTCCAAACCAGTCGCAAATATGCCATCGCCTTGCTTGAACACCTCGACGATATCAAAGTCACACGTCGCATTGGTGATACCCGCGAACTAGTCAAAAATAAGTGACAATTGACAATTGACGATTGCCAATTGCCAATTTCCCCCTCTTTTCGACAATTTAACGCTTTAATTATGGTTTTTTTGCCTAATTTTAGTAAATTGGACTTTACATATAGTGGTATAATGGAGTATATTATGTAAGATCGTTATGTTATGAAAACATAATGTGTGTAATTCCCAGTTAGGTATCTGACCAAGAACTTCACAAAATCTGGGAATTCCTTGTGGAAGCCGCTCAATTTTATAAGGGTATTACATCTAAAATGCCTATCGCGGTTTACCTAGATTCTCGTCGACGAAGTTTACGGTTAACGGCCGTATTATTAGGAGGTCACGATGACAATGCAAAAACTCAAGCAGAACCGTATTTTATGGATCGCCACACTCATCATCCTGTTTGGCGCGCTAGCGCTCATGTTCAATAATCCCGGTATGCTATATGCAAATAACACCTGGGAAGCAACTTACTGGAACAACCCGATTTTTTCTGGTGAGCCCGTATTACAGCGGTATGAAGCGGAAATAAATTATGATTGGGCAGGTTTATCCCCCGATCCGGTGGTAAATGTAGACAACTTCTCGGTTCGTTGGCGCACAGTCATGCAAGCTGATTCAGGTGTCTATCGTTTCAGTGCCACAACTGATGATGGCATGAAAGTCTTAGTAGATGGTCAACCCGTCATCAATGCCTGGTATGATAGCAAAGTTCATACAGTGACTGCCGATGTGCCCCTCAATGCCGGCCCACACCAAATTGTCGTGGAATATTATGAAGCCGGTGGCGTCGCCATCGCCAAAGTCAACTGGGCAATGATCAGCAGTAATCAACCGATGCCACCCCCTTCCGGGAGCCAGCCAATGCCTCCTCCCAGTGGCGGACAGCCCATGCCTCCTCCAGCACCGATGCCACCGCCCAGCAATCAGGGTTGGCAAGGTCAATATTATAACAACAAAGACCTTGGCGGTGATCCGGCATTAGTACGCACCGACTCACAAATTAAATTCAATTGGGGGACAGGTTCACCAGCACCTAATATTCAATCTGACAATTTCTCTGTGCGTTGGACGACAAACTTGAATTTGCCGGCTGGTAAATATCGCTTCAATACCACAACAGATGATGGTGCGCGTTTGTGGGTTAATAACCAACTATTGATTGATCAATGGTTCGATCATCCCGTTACAACCTTCAGCGCTGAAATCGATTTACCTGGCGGTGCGGTACCCGTACAAATGGAATATTATGAAAACCTACAACTGGCAGAAGCAGCACTTACCTGGCAAAATCTTTCCGGTAGTGGGAACCCAGGCAATCCCGGCACGGGCGGCCCCTTCCCCACAGCAATCGTTACAGCTTCTTACTTAAATGTACGCCAAGGGCCGGGTGCAAACTATGCAGTCATCACAACTGTAACCAAAGGCACCGAACTGCGGCTGGCCGGTTATCGCAATGCAGATGGGTCATGGGTACAAGCCATTTTGCCAAATAATGTCAAAGGCTGGGTGAATTCAAGCTATATTCACACAGATTATCCCATCGAGAATCTGAAAGTATGGCCAAACAGCGGCAATCAACCTAGTGGCTCCACGGCAACAATAACAGCCAATTACTTGAATGTACGTTATGGACCTGGCACAAGTTATGGTGTCTTCAATACCTTGCAAAAAGGGCAGACAGTGATTATGAACGGCCGTAACGCCAATGGGACTTGGGTTCAAGTGCGTTTGCCCGATGGAAATATCGGTTGGGTAAATGCTTCTTATATCAATCCCAGCCGTCCAATTAGCGAGTTGCCTATCGTTGGTTAATATAAAGAAACGATAGTTGCAGAGTGGTCACTAGACGTGTCATTACTTTGCTACTTTCACCTCCCCAGATGATCGCCATCTGGGGAGTTTTTATTTTGAGGACAGTATGTTTGAGTTTACCTTTCCCCCCTTGACCGGCGAAATAATGACCGGTGTGCTTATTATTTTTATATTGCGCGTGATCGGCATGGCTTTTAGCACAATTAGGGTATTGGTGATGATGCGCGGTAAGAAGTTGGCCACGGCCGTTACTGGTTTCGTTGAAGTATTCGTCTATATTTTAGCGATTGGTGGTGTCGTCAATAACCTTTCCAATATTTGGAATGTCCTTGCCTACAGCTTAGGCTTTGTAGCTGGTACTTTAGTTGGCATGTGGATCGATGACAAAACAGCCACAGGCTTTGTCAATGTGCGTGTCATTTCACGCTTCAAGCCACAGAACATTGTCAACAAGATTCATGAGGCTGGTTTTGGAGCGACCGTTGGTTGGGGCCATGGCCGTGGTGGCACAGTTGGCATGATCTTGGTCATTGTGCGTCGCAAAGAAGTTGCCATCGTAGAAAAGCTAATTGAAGAAGTCGACCCAGATGCCTTTGTCACTGTTGAAGACGCTCGTTCCGTGCGTCGTGGCCATATGTATATAAAACGGTAGGATGTATGATTTTCGTCTTACATCAATATGCCTTAGATCACTTTCCCAATATTATCTACACAGATAAAGTAACAGGAAAAATCAGGAGATTGTTATGTACTCAACCATCTTGATTCCATTAGACGGCTCAAAACGTGCCGAAGCAATATTGCCCCATGCCACACAATTAGCCCGTTTGTACAAGGCAGATATTGTGTTGTTGCAGGTGTTTGAATTGTCACATTTAATTGATTTGCCCAAAGTCGAGGGTGACGATTTTGCAGCATTGCCTCATCAAAACGTCACAGAAGTTGCTGAAAGTGAAAAACAAGCGCACGCTTATTTGCAATCCATTGTCGCTAGATTGACTCAAGAAGGGATTTCAGCCCGCCAGCGCATTGAATTTGGCCCTATCGCCGCGACGATCATGCGCACAGCAAATTTAGAAGGCGCCGACCTGATCGCCATGGCAAGCCACGGCCGCAGCGGCAGAGACGGTGTGTATTATGGCAGCGTTGCGGCGGGTGTATTGCAGAGAGTGGATCGCCCGTTGCTGATTGTGCGCGCTGAAAACTAGCCAATGGTACAGGGCATGGTTCAAAACAACAAAGCCCAACATCCCGTTTTCAGCCATGCTTGACACGACAAATTCTTTGTCACACGCTAATTTCTACAGCTCTCTCCGCCATT
>CAYGMR010000392.1:0-5136 GCA_964350725.1 uncultured Ardenticatenaceae bacterium
CGTCCCAGGTGGGTTTGTAGGTAACGGCCGTTGCTTCCCCCACTTTAATCTGCCACACAAAATCTTCCACATACCGTTCTGGCTTCAACCGGCCAATAATGATGCCGCCGATGATGGCAATGAGCAAACCGCTGGCCATGTACAACCCGGCGATTTGCCAGCCGAACATGCCAAAAAGCATGGCTAAGGCGATTTCATTGACCATGGGCGTGGCAATGAGAAAGGAAAAGGTGACGCCCAACGGCACGCCGCTCTCCACAAAACCGATGAATAAGGGAACGGCCGAGCAGGAGCAAAAGGGGGTGACAACGCCCAAACTAGCCGCCAAGACATTGCCTACGCCTTCACGCTTACCGCCCAGTGCCGCTCGCGCTTGTTCTGGGGAAAAGAAAGAGCGGGCGATGGTGATAAGGAAGATCATGCCAGCCAGCAGCATGAGAATTTTGGGCACGTCGTAAAAGAAAAAGTTGACCGACTGCCCCAGGTGGGACAAGGGGGACAAACCAAGCACGGTGTATGTGAGCCAGTCGGAAAAGTTTTGTAACTGCCCCCAAACTAGCCACCAGATGATAGCTAGGACAATGACCAGGGCTGGCAGTTTCCAACCTTGTGTGGGTTGTGAAGCGGTGATATGTTCAGTTGTTGTGGACATCAATAATACTCCTCAATCAATATCGTGTTTTTGCGCCGGTGATGCCGGTAAATAAGTCAATATCTGGATCGTGGCCATTGGCCGTTAACGGTGGGCGGGCCAAGCGAAAGAGTTCGTGACAGGCCATATTTTGCGCTGCAGTTGGCGGATCGCCTTTAAAGGGGGGATCCTGGCTCTGGTGCTGCTGCGCGGCCCGCACTTTTTGCACCAGGAACTCGCCCACATCGATAAAGGCGACCGGCCCGCCGACAGTTTCGGTCGGCGGCACGATGCCGCAGCCCTGTTGCGTGGCTTCGGAGGGGGCGATGTAATAAAGGCGCAATGGTGATTCCACTTCCTGCCGGTATTGGTCAAATGCAGCCGTCGTCCAGCGGTACACGGCCAGATGGTCGGGATGACCAGAGATGCCATCCGGCCCAAAAGTGATGATGACGTCAGGCGGGAATTGGCGCATCAAAGCCAGCAGGCGATCTGCACCTACGCTGTCTGGGATAGTGGCTAATGCTCCATCCATATAATCCAGGAAGGTGAGCTGCTGAACGCCTAATTCGGCACAGGCGCGGCGTAATTCAGCTTCACGAAGAACGGCCGTTTCTTTATCACTTTTGCCGGATATTCCCCGTTCACCACGAGTGGCGGTGATCAGATGAACGCGCTTGCCTTCGGCAGCGACTTTCGCCAACGTGCCGCCCAGCGGGAAGCTTTCGTCGTCGGGATGGGCCAAGACGACCATCAGGGTAAGGGGTGTCATACGGCAACTTTTTCTGGCTTTGTAACTTGTGTTGAGATTTCTTCAGGTATCATAATTTCACCAGATAAACTGCCATAGTAGACAATTTCAGCAATTTATTTCAATAACCGCTGAATTAATATATCTGGAAATATAATCCCTTGTGAGAAAGAACTGTAGTGACATTTGTCACGCAAAGAATATGACAGATGTAATAATTCAATGGACGTTGAACTATTCCTGGCAACTACGCTTTAAGGAAAGCGCGATAAGCGATAAGTCCTTTGAAACAGATTATTTTTCAGATCGGGGATTCCTTATGAACTTTCAGAAAATAAATCGGCAATCACACCCTCCGAAGTCCACCCTTCAATTGCACTCAGGACAGGCTCTGCGTGGACTTGCCGCCAGTCGGTGAAGACCGACTTAGCTTTTGTAGGCGCAGTTTTAACTGCTGGCTCTATTACAGAAATAAATATTTAACGTCCATGAAGAATTCACAAAATTGCGGTTGTCTACCGCACTCAACTGCCCAGGTAAGCGGCAACAATGTGAGGGTCTGCCCGCAAGGACTGTGCTTCACCCGCTTTCACAATCAGACCGCGGTCTATGACATACCCATAATCGGCTACTTTTAATGCTTTATTGGCATTCTGTTCCACCAACAAAATCGTCATCCCTTCCTGACGCAAATCCTGAATGATTTGGAAGACCTCATTCACAATAATCGGCGCTAAACCCATCGACGGTTCATCAAGCATCAACAAGCGTGGTCGCGCCATGAGTGCGCGACCAATCGCCAACATTTGCTGTTCGCCACCACTGAGACTGCCAGCAAGTTGGCTGCGACGCTCCGCTAAACGGGGGAAACGGCCGTAAATTTGGTCTAAATCAGCTTGTATGTTGGCACGATCTTTGCGCACATAGGCGCCAAGTTCTAAATTCTCAGCGACGCTAAGCGGAGCCAATACTTCCCGACCTTCGGGCACCTGCACAAGATGTAAGGCAGCAATTTGATCGGCACGTAAATTGTTGATCAGTTGGTCATTGAAAGTGATACGGCCGTTGCGCACCCCCACCAATCCCGAAATCGCGTTCAACGTCGTCGATTTACCTGCCCCATTTGGCCCAATCAAAGCCACAACCTGCCCCGCCGGCACTGAAAAGGTAATCCCACGCAGGACTTCAATAGCGCCATAACTGACATGCAACTCTTCTACGTGTAAAATAGTTATGTCTCCTCTTGCCCCAAATAAGCTTCGATAACAACCGGATCACGACGAACGATCTGTGGCTCACCCTGGGCGATTTTGGCACCAAAATTGATGACCACCACTTGATCGCAAACTTGATTAATCAAGTCCATATCATGCTCGATCAGCAAAATCGTCATGCCTTCGGCACGCAGTTGCAAAATCAGTTCACCTAGTTGAAACGTTTCCGACTGATTCATACCCGCCGAGGGCTCGTCTAATAGCAATAAACGCGGTTCTGCTGCCAGGGCGCGTGCCAATTCTACCCGTCGTTGGTCGCCATAACTGAGGTCAGCAGCATCATGATCACGCAAATCAGCCATCTGCAAACGTTGTAATATCGCTTCGCTGTTCGCTTTTTGTGCCTGAGCTAAACGGTCACGGTAGGGCAATAACCAGCGCCAATAACGTGATGCTCGCGGCGTTTGTAAATGTCTCCCAGCCAAGACATTGCCCAACACACTCATATCCTCAAATAAGCGAATATTCTGGTAGGTGCGTGCAATGCCCAACGCACATAATTTGTGAGCGGGTTTATTTGTGACATTAGCACCGTTAAAATGGATTGTGCCGCTGGTCAGCGGCATGAGGCCAGAAATCATGTTGATGAGGGTTGTTTTGCCGGCACCATTGGGACCAATCAAGCCCGTAATTTGGCCAGCCGCCACATGAAAACTAATTTGGTCTACGGCCGTTAACCCGCCAAATTGTTTGGTCACCGCGTTTAAGTTAAGCAACGGCCGTTTCCTTTACACGCTTACGACGGCGGCGGAACAAACCCGGCGAGATGAGGCCATTGGGCATATAAATAATCACCAACATCAAAACCAAACCATTCACAATCGCTCGATTCGACTTTAAAAAGCGCAAGGCTTCCGGCATCAAAGTCAAAATAAAAGCACCTACGATTGGACCAAACCAAACCTGGCTGCCGCCTAAAACCGCAAAAGCCAAAATCTGCACAGCCAAGTCAAAGCCAAACTCATTGGGACCAATGAAACGAGTCAAATGGGCGCTCATCACCCCGGCAACACCCGCAATCATCGCGCCAATCACAAAGGCATAAACCTTGTAACCAAAAACATTGATTCCCATCCCCGCCGCCACTTTCTCATCCTCACGAATCGCACGCAAAGCACGGCCGACTGGACCAGCTTCCATACGTAGGAAAAAATAACTTAACATAATCAGCAGAGCAACCAAATGCCAGGTTTGCGTCGTTTTGGGTATACCGTTTAAACCCAAAGCCCCGCCAACCAATGTTGTTCCACTAACACGGTCAACATTAAGCCAAAAAATGCGCACAACTTCACCAAAGCCAATGGTCGCTATAGCTAGATAGATGTCATGCAGCCGTAAAACCGGCAAACCAAGGATCAGCCCCACCAAACCCGCTGCGAGCGCGCCGCCAATCACACTCAACCAGAGTGGCGTATCCAAATTTATCGTCATCAACGCACCCACATAAGCACCGATACTCATAAAAGCAGCGTTCGCCAAACTAAATAAGCCCGTACGCAGTGTGATATAAATGCTCAAACCCAAGAGTGATCCGACCAAAGCAAAATTGAGATTGGTAGGGGTTAAGATGTTACCAAGCATTCTGAGTTTTCTCGTATGGGTGAATCTTGGTTATCGAGTGGCATCGTAAGCAGTTCTTTGGCTTGCAACACTTTAACCTTACAACTTTGCAATCCATATAAATATTAATCTCGCACCTCAGCTTTAGACCCCAATAATCCCTGTGGCCAAACAAGCAGCATGAGAAATAACAAACTAAAGACGATGGCATCACGGAAATCGCTTTGCCCGGCGGCAACACTAAAGACTTCAATGCCTGCAACGATAAATCCACCTAAAACAGCACCATAAATATTGCCCAAGCCACCCAAAACAATGACGGTTAAACCTTTTAACTGTACGGATGCACCCATGAATGGGGTGATGACATTAAATGCAAGGCCAAAAAAGACACCGGCGGCACCAGCCAAAGCGCTGCTAATGAAGAAAGTCTGTACAAAGATTTTATCGACGTAAATGCCCAACAGAGAGGCAGTTGATTGTTTATAGGCCACCGCACGCATCGCTTTGCCAGTTTTTGAGCGCGAAACATAAAGGCTTAAACCCGCCATCAACGCAATGCTCAATATAAAAACGACAATTTGCAGGGAGGAGATGGTCACAGAGCCTAAATTGTAAACTTGGGTGGGAAAGGTATCAGCAGGGAAACGGCTTTGCTGTGCACCAAATGTGGATTGGGCCACAGTTACGAGAATAGTACTAGCACCAATGGTACTGATGAGGGAAGCGAGATGTGGACTTTTACGTGTAGGGCCAGGTTTATAACCTTTGTAATCTAACCAGATACCCAGCAACATAATGCACATGCCAGCAATTAAGATGAGGGTGTCAACGGCCGTTTCAAACAAACCCATAAACCCCAACATCACAGCAAAAAATCCACCCCACAGCACGCGCGTGCCAAATGTCTGCTGTCGTAA
>CAYGMR010000392.1:5146-5735 GCA_964350725.1 uncultured Ardenticatenaceae bacterium
GCTCCAACAAAATCCCCAACAGACCCGCACCGAACATCGCCACCGGCAGCGCCAACCAAATCGGCAAACCAAATGCCGTCACACAGATCAGCCCAAAATAAGCCCCCCACATAAAAATGCTGCCATGCGCCAGATTCAACAAATCCAGGACGCCAAACACAAGCGTATACCCCAATGCAAACAACGCATACACGCTGCCTAACCAGACAGCATTAACGAGTTGCTGAGGCAATTGAGCGAGAAACAAATCCCAGGCAGTCATATTGGCGTCAAATAGGAGGTCGGAAAAGCCCGACCTCCTACTTAAGTCTTTTATTCTTCAAAAAGTGCAAATTGGCCGTCTTTCACAATCAGGACAACAGGCGTATGCACGGGATCACGGTTGGCGTCAAAGCTAAACTCACCCAACGGAGTCGGCAAATTCTGAATGGCAGCCAAGGCATCACGAATCGCGGCGGGGTCGGTCGAATTCGCATTTTTTATCGCTTCGCCTAAAACCCAAGCGGCCGTATAAGCTTGTGCTGCAAATTGGTCTGGATCCGTGCCAAACTCTGCACGATATGCTTCGACAAAGGTTTGATTTTCTGGT
>CAYGMR010000393.1:0-5726 GCA_964350725.1 uncultured Ardenticatenaceae bacterium
CCGGACCCGCGCAAGCTCAACCCCGCGGTAGGTCGCGAACTCGCCGTCGTCCTCACCGAGCGCGTCCGCGCCAACACCTCCATCGACTGGACCATCAAAGAATCCGTCCGCGCCAAACTCAAAGTCATCGTCAAACGCACCCTGCGCCAATACGGCTATCCTCCTGACATGCAGAAGCTGGCCACAGAGACGGTCTTAAAGCAGGCCGAATTGATTGCCGAAGAATTAACGAGTGAGAGAAGCTAATATGCCATATTCACCGTTTCATGAAAAATTTCCGGATTTAGCTAAGCGAGAAAGATTTGACAAATCTTCAAGATTTGTCAAATCTGGGAAAGATAGATGATTGGTAAGTATGGACGAGGAAAACCATATGGCATGGATTAAAGTGATTTCCGAAGATGAAGCCACAGGCAGATTAAAAGCGCTTTACGACAAATACGCCGAGCCATCGGGTGAAGTGGACAATATCCTCAAAATCCACAGTTTGAACGTGAAGTCGCTGCAGACGCATTATGATTTGTATGCCCATTTGATGCGCGGCCGTTCCGCTTTGAGCCGTGTGCAGCGGGAGATGATCGCCGTGGTGGTATCGGCCGTTAACCAATGCCACTATTGAATTCACCATCACGGAGCCGGGCTGCTCCGTCTCACCAACGATGAAAAACTGGTCATGATGCTGAAAACTGAGTGGCAAAAAGCAGCAATCACAGCTGCTGATTTTGCCATGCTGACCTATGCTGAAAAACTCACATTGAAGCCATGGGATATGGTGGCTGCCGATGTTGAAGCCTTGCGTGCCGTGGGGTTTAGCGATGCGGCGATTTTGGATATTAATCAGGTGACTGGTTATTATGCCTTTGTCAACCGTCTGGCCGACGGGTTGGGTGTCCCGTTGGAAGCTGCATGGGATGAGTCGTAAACAGTCACCAATAAATTAGCGCTTTTTTTTGACAGCAGACAGACGAAAAAGAGCAGATAACTTCCCGACACAATCGGGACACCTGACCCATGACAATGGGGCCTTCCCAAGAGTAAGATAAAAGCATAATTTAATTTTGCAGCCTGTATCAAACATGATTTTGATGCAGGCTGCTCTACTCTTGGAGGCACATAATGAAAAGTTCAATGGTTCGGTTTGGGGGTGTAACGGCCGTATTCACGACCGCCTTGTTTTTCCTCTTTATCTTAGGCTTGACAGCTTGCACGAGCAGCAGCAGTGATCCAAAAGTCAGCTTTCAAAGCCCCGAAGATGGCGCAACAGTCAGCAGTCCAATACCTGTCATAATGCAGGCAGAAAACTTTATAGTTGAAGAGGCCGGCGAAGTTCATAATGGCGCGGGCCATTTACATATTATGATTGATACACCTTGTGTGACGGCTGGACAAGTTATTCCCAAGGATGACAATCATTGGCATTTCGGTGACGGCAGTACGGAAGTAGATTTAGAGTTAGCTGCTGGTACACACACACTTTGTTTGCAGGCGGCTGATGGCACACACGTCGCTTTGGCGGGCAATGGCATGACCCAACAAATTACAGTGACAGTCCGGCAATGAGCTTAAATGTTAGAACCAATAAATAGTTAGGTGCAAAATGAAAAATATGGTTGGCTTATTTTTCTTATTTTAGGTGTACTTGTAATAGCCTTTGCTGGATATAATGCCTTTTTTATTCCCAGAATTGAACCCACAGACCCCAACCTTGGCTGGGATTGGTTAACAAACGACCCAGAAGTTATTGAATACATCAAATTTAATTTCCGTAACCAAGGAATATGGATGTTAGGTTACGGACTCTTGTTGATAGCAACGGCAGCCGGCGGTATGCGCCAGAATCAAAAGTGGGCATGGGTTGGCTTATGGAGTTTACCGTTGGTTTTGGTGCTTTACATTGCCATGACGCCATGGACATTACCCATGTTGGTTGTGCCTCTGTTGACTGCAGTCGGCACCCTTTTATTGTCACCGCCGCAATGGAAAGCTTAATTGTAATGAATAGGCGTATGGGTGGCTTAACGGCCGTTTTCAGCCTCATTATCTGGTGTATTCTCACTCCGTTTATGGCTACGATTTGGGTCTATGGAAACGGCTTTATGGTTTGGGAACAAAAACCGTTACTAGTTCGCACCGCCGGGCAGTGGTTAGCGGTGCAAGGAGCATTTGATTTTGCAGAGCAAGAGGTTGTTTATTTTAGTTACGGCCGTTACTTCTTTCTTGTCTATTTGCTGCTTATCCCCACATTGATGGTCTTCCATAAACGCTTAGGCTGTGAGGACAAATGGTGTCAGCGATGGTACAAAATCTTGCTATATGCGTTGCTCCTTGCGGGTATCTGTGATTTTGTTTCATATGGGCTGGGGGTATTCGCCCAATTGTTGTGGCAGGTGGGCTTTATGCTGGAATTATTGGCTTTGATGGTCATTGTGGTGGCTACGCTGTTTTACGGCCGCTCGCTGTTAAAAAAGCCAATCATCCCACGCTGGCCAGGTTGGCTTCTGATTTTGGCCGCTATTTTGGTACTTCCGATGTTTTTTGAACAGTTTTTGTCTGCCTACTGGCCAAATAGCCCCGTACTGCCTCTCGTATTGACCTGGTCGGTGATTGGATTGTATTTGGGGTTCAGTCCACAAACAGTCATGGAGAATCCTGTTTATGAGGTTGACTGATATGATTGATAAACGCCGTTTGATTCGTATATTGGCTGTTTTGGGTTTGTCCAGCAATTCCAATTATGGCTTTTGTACCACCAACGCCACCGATTGAAATCGGTGTCTGCTACAGAAAGTACGCTAAAGCGCACTAAGTTTGACAACTTCAACGTGCTTCAGCGCGTTTTGTATAGCAGGCGATGAATTCATTCATCGCAAAAGCTCAAAACCTAGGAGATAATTAACATGATTCGTTTGCGACAATTAACATTCACACATGCTCCAACTGTTGAGCCCGCTGTAGTAGTAAATAATGAACCCGTTGCAACAGCCAATAATAGTTCTAAAATCGAAGAAAAGGATGCTATCAAACGGTTAAAGCGCTCAGCGTGGCTGCTTATCGTATGGTTTATTTTACTGCTGCTCTTTTCCATTGCTTTTCTTGTTTGGGGTTTAGAAGAAAATGTAATTTATGTGCGCTTATTGATGGGGCTGTGTTTGGTGTCTGGTTTGTGCGGCAGCACAATTGCTGTGCTCATTAGTTTGGTAGACAGATTTTCTAACGGCTGGGAATTGGAGGATGGCAAAAAAGTGCCAGAAAATGATAAAAGACCAGATAGATTTGGTCAGCGTATGATTCCCTGGTTTGTGATACGGCCGTTTCTAGGTGCTGTCATGGGATTGGCGGTCTACCTTGGTTTCTCCAGCCGGTTACTCTTTTTTTATCCGGCTGGAGGCGTGGCTGATTTGGAATCGACTGCACTCCGGTTGACTTTTTTTGCTTTATTAGCCGGACTTTTTGCCAAGAGCTTTCTGGAAAGTTTGAAACGCGCCTTTGCTGCCTTTGTTGGCGAAACAAAATAAAGTATTAGTTTATAATGGATGGATGAAACCGATGTCAGCCGACTTGAAACCCTCTGACAATTTAACAGTGAATGATGGCGGCTGGCTGGTTGGGTGTTGTTTTGATTTGGTCGCAGAGCTACGGCCGTTATGCGGCAATCGTGGCATTCATCGGCTCTCTTATTATGGTCGCAGGGACGGCAGCTGAGTTTTGGTTGTTCAGCGATTTGCCTTATGCCAGAGGAAGCAACTTACGTAATGCTGCCTGGAGCACCTTTGGTGTTGGCAGTTTGTTGTTGGATGTTGGCGCCCTGACTTTGGGGATTGCCGTTTGGCGTTCCCGATTGTGGCCGCGTTGGAGTGCGATGATCTTGATGTTGGCCTTGCCAATGGATTTTGCCACTTTTATTTTACAGGGGTCACCTTTCTTAGCAACGGCCGTATTGGCTTTACTTATCGCCTACCTTTTGTTGTCTGTTGGCAAAGCTCCCGCAGAGGTCGGGACGGCCGTCCCATGACAACAGGACACACTTTAATGTAAGCTAAATTGCAATGGGGCTCATGAACCATGATACGTTTGAGGGGTTACCAGTCACAGACATTTACAAAGCCAAATATGTTTTGGAGAAGCGATACCATGAATATAAATTTAGTGGGACAGCAGCTGGGTGCGGGAAGCGGTATCGTTGCCTCATTCCTTATTGTAGCTGGGCAAATTATGAGTGATATGAATGATGATGTCTCTGTTTCTACTTCATCAAAAGTGATTGCCGAAACCTTTATCAAAAATCAATCTGATATTCTTGTTGGCACTTATTTGACGCTTTTAGGAATCTTCTTTCTAATCTTTTTTCTTGGCTATTTGCGAACCTACCTTTTAACAACCACAGATGAGAAAAATTGGTTGGTTTCGGTATCGTTTGGTGGAGGTTTGGTTACCTGCGCGATGCTTCTGTTAGCGGCTCATTTTAGCCAAGCGTTTACTGTTTTGGATTACTATGGTGGTGAGACACAAGTGGCTAAGGCACTTTATGTTCTGGAGTGGAATTGGTATTTACTGGTTGAAGCGCCCGCACTGGCTGCTTTTGTGGGGGCGACAACGGCCGTTGGGTTTTCTAACAAGCTTTTTCCTTGGTGGCTAAATGGGTGGGGAGTTTTGCTTACCCTTATTCTACTTAGTCCAATGTTACCAGGGTCTGGCGTCATGGTGACGTTTTTGTGGGTAATTGTGCTCTCGCTTCTGTTGTTGTTGAGAACGAGAAAGACAACCATTTAGTTTATACTATATGGATGAATCCGATGTCGGCTGAAACAAAACAATCTGACAATTTAACGTTAAATGAAACGAATGGGATGGGAAACGGCCGTTTCATTTGGCTGGCACGGGTGGGGTGGGTGTGCATCTTTTTGCTCATTGCCAGCATGTTTGTGGTGAATCTGCCCCATATCTATCGCGACACGCTGTATGAATGGCAGGTTGGGGAAGCGATACCCACGGCATTACAAATATTTCCCTCAAGGGGTGCTTTTGTCAGCTTCATCATTGCTTTACGCCTAGTCACTTTTACTGTTTTTTTGGGGACGGCTTTGTTTTTGGCCTGGCAAAAGTGGGACAACTGGTTTGTCTTGTTTACTTCAGCCACTTTGCTGCTGATGGGCTATATGTTTGGCATGCAATTTAATGTTGATCTTATCCGGTATCCACATTGGTTAGAACAACTATTTCCAGCTATTGGCAATACTGTACCCATTCTCATCATGTTTTGTATGCTCTTGTTGTTTTATCTGTTTCCCAACGGCCGTTTCGTGCCGCGTTGGTTTGCCTTATTGCTGCTGCCCGCTCTGCTCGTCATGATCGATCTGTTTGGTAATCTGTATAATCCACTTTGGGATTCTGTGCTGGATGGTTTGTTTGCCGTTTTGTTTGTCGATGGGGAAGATTGGTGGACGCTTCTTATGTTGCTGCTGCTGGGAACGGCCGGTGTCGGTTTAATCAGCCAATTGGTCCGTTACCGCTTTGTCTCCTCACCAGAAGAGCGTCAGCAAACCAAATGGGTCTTGTTGGGCTTAAGCTCCATCATCGCCTCACCTTTGTTTCTCTGGTTTATTTTAGAAGGATTCAATATTGGCAATGCGGCCACGCGCCATTTTATTTCCCTCATTATAGAGACGATTGTGCCCACCCTGCTTCCCATTACGTTAGCCATTTCCATTACCCGCTACAAGTTGTGG
>CAYGMR010000394.1:0-5415 GCA_964350725.1 uncultured Ardenticatenaceae bacterium
TATAATGGCCATCCCGAGTTCCATGATTATGAATTTGATCTAACCCAGGAACGTGTCGCCGTCATTGGTGTCGGTAATGTCGCCATTGATGTCGCCCGTATTTTGGCACGCACAATTGAAGAGTTAGCGACAACAGATATTGCAGATCATGCGCTAGAAGCCTTGGCTAAGAGCAATGTGAAAGAAATTATTGTCATTGGACGGCGTGGCCCAGCACAAGCAGCCTTCACAACGCCTGAAATCAAAGAGATGGGCAAATTAGCTGATTGTGATATCTATGTTTTGCCAGAAGAAGGCAAGCTCGATACATTAAGCGAAAAAGCATTGGCCGACAGTTCAGATCGGGGTACAGCACGTAAGGTTGAAATTATCCAGAGCTATGCGGGCAAGGAGTCGACAGGCAAATCACGCAAAATGACATTCAGGTTCTTGGTTTCACCGACAGAAATGTTCGGCAATGAGGCAGGTGAAATAACCTCGATGCAGATAGTCAAAAATGAACTTTATGCGACTGATGCGGGCACATTGCGCCCACGCGCTACAGATAATTATGAAACGTTAGACGTAGGTCTGGTTTTCCGCTCAATTGGCTACCGGGGCGTTCCGTTGGAAGGCGTCCCCTTCAACGATAGTTGGGGCGTTATTTTGAATGACAAGGGGCGCGTAATTGACACCGAAACCAAACAACCCGTATTAGGTGAATACACAGCTGGGTGGATTAAACGTGGCCCCAGCGGTGTGATTGGCACAAATAAGCCGGATGCTTTGGAAACTGTAGAACAAATGATAACGGATTGGCGCAACGGCCGTATTCTCAATCCCTCACACCCCAATGCCGCCGACATCACTGCCTTTTTAGACAGCCACAAACCTAATTACTTTACCTATGCAGATTGGCAAAAGTTGGATGCCATCGAGGTCGCCAAAGGCGAAGCCCAAGGTCGTCCGCGGGTTAAATTCACGACAGTTGATGAGATGTTGCAAGCGGTCGGTAAGGAAACGGCCGTTCCAGCTTAAAAGAGTATAACGAATTTCGGAGGGAACGAATTCATCTTGATCATCCACAAACTTCCTTCCTTACCCAATTCGATGTAGTAACCCCTAGACTGAGCGACAACGTGATCATCTACTGCGACGGCGGTTCCGATCCCAATCCAGGTATTGGCGGCTGGGCGGCTGTCCTGCGTTTCGGCAAACATGAAAAAGTGCTGACCGGCAACAACCCCTCTACAACCAATAACCGTATGGAGCTGCAAGCCGCGATTAGTGCCTTAGCAAGTCTGAAACGGCCGTGTACGATCGATTTTCACACGGACTCAGAATACGTGCGCCAAGGCATCACAAAATGGATCGCCGGCTGGGCAGAACGCAATTGGCAGTTAAAAGGGGGCAAAGCGGTTGCCAACGCCGATTTGTGGCAGCAATTGTGGCCCCTCGTGCAGCAACATGAAATCAACTGGCATTGGGTCAAAGGCCATGCTGGCGACCCGCTGAACGAACGTGTAGACACCCTGGCGCGCCAGGCACGTTTAGAGATTACGCCAGAAGCACTTCTACCTGAAGATGTGCCGCGCCTCTTCCTGCGATCTTCGTGCAAAGGCAACCCTGGCCCTGGCGGTTGGGGTGTCGTCCTAACCGATGAAGGTGACAGCGAACAAAACAGCGGGGCTGAACGTGCAACTACTAACAACCGCATGGAAATAACCGCGGCGATAAACGGCTTGCTGATGTTAGACAAAGGTAGTGCGGTCCAAATCTTCACCACATCAGATTATTTATTCCAAGGCATCACCAAATGGATCCATGGCTGGCGCAAACGTAATTGGAAAAAACGAGACGATAAACCAGTCGCCAACGCAGATTTGTGGCAGGCGCTTGATCAATTATTAGACGGTTATGCCGTCCGCTGGGTAAATGCCAAAGGACAAACCCACGAGGAGCTTGAAATCGCAGGTAAACTGGCGGTTGAAGCGGTAAAACTCGAAAGCTAAATTATGCCATATCGAAGCACAGAAAAAACACGACAAAAGAAAGATACAAAACGCACAGCCATGATGCAAGCAGCTGTGCGCATATTTGCTGAAAATGGGTATCAAGCTGCTACTGTGCGCGATATCGTTGAGGCTGCCGGTGTTGCCATTGGCACATTTTATTTCTATTTCCCCGATAAAGAGACTTTGTTCGTACATCTATACGAAGAAACGGCCGATTTCCTCCTACAAACGATTGGTCAATCAATCAACAGCCGGGCGACAATGCCCAAACAATACCAGACAGCATTGAATGCGTATGTCAACATTGCTGTGTATGAACCGGCAATCATTCAGTTATTGTTGGTGGGTGGTGTCGGTTCAGTGCCAGCTTTAGAAGAAAAAAGAGCTGTTTTTCGGGAACGGCTGACACAGATATGGCAACGGCCGTTGCTGCAAGCCCTCGATAAAAACCAAATCGCCGAGCAAAACGACCGTCGCACTGCCGAAGCGCTCACTGGTGCTTTTGACGAAGTCATCCTCAACCTGCTCAAACAACCTGATCCAGGTGAAGATGCCTCTAATACCGTTCATGACATGACTCAGTTCGCCATACGTGCAACAGCTTACCATGGCGATTAGGTCATCATTTATACATGCTGATCAACTAAAATTGGATTCCCATCTGGATCAATTACAACAAAGCTTGCCGGACCACTTGTGCTCTCATCGGCTTCACTTGCGAAAGCTATACCCTGTGCTTTGAGTGCTTTTTGCAGATCACGCACATCTGTAAAAGAATCAACGGGCTGTGCGTTTTGATCCCAACCAGGATTAAAAGTCAGAATATTTTGCTCGAACATACCCTGAAACAAACCAATCACGTGATCACCGTTTCTCATGATCAACCAATTTTGTGTCTCATCGCCACCAAAAGGCTCAAAGCCTAATTTTTGGTAAAACGTTTTTGACGCTTGGATATCTTTAACATTCAAACTTACTGAAAATGCACCTAATTGCATACTATTCTCCTTGGATTTTGTACCAGTTAATAATGACCCAAATATAGAACATAAGAGCTATTGTGTCAACGGCCGTTTCGTTAAACCATTTGTGTGTTACACGTTTGTGTTACACTATCATATATGATCATGCCCGTGTTGATGGCATCTAACTGACCAACCAATAACCCAGTGTGATTCCAAACAGATGTTTTGCCTGCACTAACAAAATCATCCGATTGCCCCACACAATTCGACAGCATCACGGGGATCGAATATCTTTTTGCGATCTCAGACAAGCTTTTAGCTGCTTTTTCAACGCCCGATTCAGATTTAGCGACGCTTGCAATGTAAATATCTGCGCGATTGGCAACGGCCGTTTCTACATGTGCAGGAACAGATAATTCATAACAAATTGCCAGGGCAATGTTGGTCATATCCAATTTCAAGACAGGAAAATTTTTGCCACTGTTGAAAAACGGTTCCTCATCCATATGTAAATATTTTTTTGAATAGGTTTGTCTTGGCTTGTTTGGGCGCAATAGAACCATACTGATAACTACGCCGGTACCATTTTTTGTTGGTATGCCAACGCCGATAGTTATCTGCTGTGTGTCGCTTATTTTTTGAAACACATCCAACCGCTTGTCGTCTTGATCCGTGGCTAACTGTTTGGCAAGGGTGGGTTCGTATCCAGTCAGGGATAGTTCTGGGAAGATGATAAGATTTGTTTGGTGGGCAACGGCCGTGTCAATAAACCTGATATGGTTTTCAAGATTCCCTTGAATGTCGCCACGCAGTGGCCTTGTTTGTGCAACACAAAATTTCATGCTGGCTGCCAATGTTTTGACGCTTCAATGTTGTGCCGTGTTTCTTTGGCAGCAAAAAGCCGTATATACCCACACTCCACACAAACCACGGGCAGCAGTTTGGCAGTTGTAAATATCCCAGGTGCCAATTTTGGCAGCAAGTTGGGTCCATAAGCACCTTCAGCATCAACCGTTTTTTTGTAGCGATAGACATTATCTGAACCACATTCTGGACAAGGTTTCATAGATTCTCCCTTATAAATATAGGACAATTTTGCAAATCACCCCCACAAACCAACATCTCCACGCAGCAAGGCATATTGCTTAACTGACAAAAATGCAGGCTGTTAGCTCACAAAGATTATTACAAGATAACGCAGTTCACTTGCTAGTCAATTTTCCTGCCAACCAGCCACCACCCAATGCCAGGACAAAACTGACAACAGCCCAAAAAGAAAAGCCAGCAACGATGCTGAGGATTAAATCAATAAGGGCAGCTATCAGACCAACCATTAGTCCATTTTGAAATGCATCTTCTTTCGCTTTGCGTGCCGCGAGAAGCCCACCAACAAGTGTGCCCACACCAATGAAAATACTCGATACACCGCCAGCATTGCTGTCAGCAAACGCATTTATCATTGCCGTATCTGGTGCCCCCTGAGCCTCAAAACTGAGATAGGTGGCGTACCCCGTCACCATACAAACCGAACTCCCATAGGCGATAATAAATGCAATCACAACGCCTAAAAGCACCCACCCCCATTTAATATTTGACAAGTTTATTGACATCATACTCTCCTTTGTGCGGTATAAATGCGAACAAAAGACACTTATTTGGGCTTAAGTGTCATAACATAATCATAACTTTCGTTAAGATAGTCGGATAACTTGTTCGAGTCTTCAAACATAAACTCAGGTATCAACACATACCCTCTCATGATTGCCCCGAGAGATTTGAATATTGAAAAGGTATATTCAGATTTATACATGCCCTAATTTCGAGGCACAGTATAACCGCAAGCCAAAAAGCATGTCAATAGCAAAACATTCCCACAACCAGTTAAAAATGATACGGTCAAGGCAAATAAGTTCAAGGAAAACTTTGCATAAATCAGTAAAATCGTAATGAAATTTGGAATCGGTTCCTGACATCGTATAATCAAGCCATAAATTACTATTCATCCTATTCTATTAAAAACAGGAGAATTAAAATGACACCTAAAGAAATGCAAACCCGTATAAAATCCCGTATCTGGCAAGCCGTCGCACAAGCTGACTTAGATGTTTCGGCTCTAGACAAAGATACATTGGAAGCTCTTGTGGAAATAACCACGGAAGCCTCCATGTTGGAAATAGATGCTGAAATTGATGAGTCACTGACTGGAGAAAAGGAAATCGACAGCACCGTTTCCGCCGACCTACTCAATGATGATAAAGAAGATGTATTATGGGAAGGACGGCCGTTTCTGTCCATGGTCACCCATTACCTCATCACCGACGAAAGAGTCCGCATTACCGAAGGCATGTTTGGCAAAACCCGTGAGAATGTCGAGTTAGTACGCATTCAAGATGTCGATTACGCCCAAACTTTCAGCGAACGTCTCTTCCAACTGGGTGACATCACCATTCGCAGTC
>CAYGMR010000394.1:5425-5709 GCA_964350725.1 uncultured Ardenticatenaceae bacterium
CAATGTGCGCGACCCCGAAGCGGTCTACGAAATCCTGCGCCGTGCCGTCCTCAGCGCACGTAAAAAACATGGTTTCACCTATCGCGAAGAAATGTAGCAAATAGTTGGTCAACATATCAGCCAGTCAGCTAGTACTGCGCGAGGCAAGTTCCGTAATGGTTTGTAGTAACCGCTTTAGCGGTAGGCGACCAGGAGATCGCCACGACTAAAGTCGTTACTATAAACTAAACTGCCATGTTATTCCGCCGACGCGAACTAGCTGACCACTTCTTTGGAGTTCTCTC
>CAYGMR010000395.1:0-5688 GCA_964350725.1 uncultured Ardenticatenaceae bacterium
TAAGTTGTGCACCAGTTGATGTCTCTAAAAACTTAGAGCCTACGCAACAATCGTATGTAACCTTACAAGCAGATACACCTTCGGAAATTAACGATTCAGAAATTGATGCGATTTCGTTAACCCCGACATTGTTAAGTCCGTTGATTGATCCGACTATAGACGTAACATCCACAGAAGCAGCTCCCAAGCCCAAAGAAGAACCAACTAAACCTAATGGGACAGCTACGTCTGTTTCCATTCCTGTTGCGAAAACACCTTTGTCAACCACAATACCAACAGATTTTAAAGGTCTACTTATTGCTGGGTTTTCAGACAATATTGTTATTTACGACTTAGGAAATGATTCTTATCATGAATTGGATGATCAAACAACAGAACCAGTAGCCTGGTCTTTTGACGGTTGTTCCCTGCTCTATAAGGGAAGTAACTTGAAATTATATAATACAAACATCCGGAACTTTGAACCTATCTTAGTAATAGACGATAAATCATGGAAAAATCCAGTTTGGTCACCAACGGGTAATTGGATAGCTTATGATGACGATAGTGGGATAACAAATATTGTTAAGCCTGACGGAAGTGAGAAAACTGAGATATTTGGTAACGAGTCAAAGAGTTATTTACTTGGTTGGACCGAAGATGGTTCTGAAGTGATTATCTGGTCAGAAATAAATGGTTATTCTAATATTTTGGCTATTAACATCGAAACTATGCAACCTCGAGTTTTAACTGATCTCAAATTTCTAGATGATCTTAGATATTCCAAACAAGATGCAGAACTTGCTGTGCTCCCAGGCCCATGGCTGCTCGCACCAAATAGTTCTCGAATTTTACTTCCACTACGTGATATCCAAGGATTACACAACATTGAATTGCTTGGTGTATTGGATTTCCAAACAAATAACTTCAACAAACTTTATGATAAAACAATAGTTGATTTTGGAATTGATTGGTCACCCAATAGTGATTCAATAGTTTTAGCCGCTAAAAGTCTTGATGGAGATTCCAATACAATTTCGCGAACATATATTATGAACATAAATTCTGGTAATATACAGCTCTTGGAGACTCCAGTTTTTAATAATGGGGGCGACGATCGTCCAACATGGGCTCCAGACAATTCTATGCTGGCTATTCAGGGATGGCTTCAACCTTATATTTTAAAGATTGACAACAATGATGTAATTCTACTTGATGACACACTTTTTAAAGATGCTCAAATTATGTGGTCTCCTCGCTCAGCTTATGGAGCTGATGACTGTCTTCAGCAACAATCTGAAGGCACAAACTAGCTACTCTATATGAAAACAACTTGCGTCGATGATTCGATCAAAAGCAGCACATCAGTCACTTTAGTATATTGTCCTTTCTTTTGGCATTGCCCAAAAGAAAGGACCAAAGAAAAAGCTAGGCGAGGTATAACCAAAAGTTGTGGATTGGTTAATGAAAAGAAAACGGCGTATCCTCCAAGGTAACCAAACCAATACCGGAAAAACCGGAAGGAGAACACACCTTGGAAAATCGTATCACATCTACAACAGAAATCGAAACTTTACAAACAAAAACGCAGTCCACATTGGACGCATTAATCCGCAAAGGTGCGCAACGCATGTTAGAAGCAGCTTTAGAGGCCGAAGTAGAAGCCTACTTGCAACGCAGCCAACATGAGCGTGATAGTCAGGGGCATGCGCTCGTTGTACGCAACGGCAAAGGGCAAGGACGTCGCCTTCACAGTGGGGCAGGTGTTATCAAGGTGCAAGCCCCACGCATCAATGATAAACGCGCAGGCCAAAAATTCAGCAGTGCCATCTTGCCGCCCTACATGCGCCGGACGCCCAGATTGGAAGAAGCGGTGCCGGTTCTGTATCTACGTGGCCTTTCAACCGGCGATTTCAGCGAAGCGCTGACCGCTTTGTTGGGTGAACCAGTGACTGGGTTTTCCGCAACGACAGTAACCCGCTTGCTTTCTATCTGGCAAGATGAGCGCCGTGCTTGGCAAAAACGGTCATTGGCGCACAAAGAATATGTATACATCTGGGCAGATGGTGTTCATTTTAATGTACGTCTTGAAGATGACCGCTTGGCCTGTTTGGTCATCATTGGTGTGCGGCTAGACGGTGTCAAGGAAGTTGTCGCCATTGATGATGGCTACCGCGAATCCACTGAAGCCTGGCTAACACTGCTGCGCGACCTCAAAGTACGGGGCTTACCGCCACCACATTTGGCCGTCGCTGACGGTGCCTTGGGATTCTGGGCCGCGTTGCGTCAGGTGTATCCAGAAACAGAAGAGCAACGCTGCTGGGTACACAAAATCGCCAATGTTCTTGACAAGTTCCCTAAGCGCTTGCAGCCAAAAGCGAAAGAGCAGCTGCATGAAATCATGCGTTCGCCAGACCGCAAAGCTGCATTAACAGAAATCGAACGCTTTAAGCGCACCTTTGGCGACAAGTATCCAAAAGCGGTTATGACCTTGACCAAAGACCAGGAGCAGATGTTGACTTTCTTTGATTTTCCGGCGGCGCACTGGCTGCACTTGCGTACGACCAATGCAATTGAGTCAACTTTTTCAACGGTCAAAGCACGCACACGTGTTACTAAAGGTGCTGGGTCGCGCCAAGCTGGGTTGGCCATGGCATTTAAGTTGTTAATGATGGCCGAAAAGCGGTGGCGTAAGGTCAATTCGCCACACTTGGTAGCTGTCATACAAGCTGGCACACGCTTTCCTGATGGCATGACACGGGTTTTGCCGGAAATGCCGTTGGCCGCTAAATCTGATTTATTAACGCCTGTGGAGGTCGCCGCTTAAGTTGGCCGATCCACAACATTTGACAATACCTCCTCGAGACAATAGCATAGTAAATATTTCGCAATGATCGCCGTCTTTTAAGGTCTCGGCTTTGCGTATTGATATATTCTTTGATTGTTCGATCATCTGTGCCCATGCTGTATCCACCAGCACGAACTTTAGCATCCCAGATGATGGCATAATTTTCATCATCTGCTCGTGCAATACCATCAGGAACGCGGCCAGCACCTTGTCCTAATAACTTTGTTTCATAACCAAGCATAGTAAATGCTACATTTATATTTTTCTCAAAAGCACGAGGGATAGAAGTCCCAGAACGTTTAGCCACTTCTTCAAGTTCAGGCTTGTTTTTCGCTATATCGGGCAAAATAGAAATAATGGGCGGCACATAACTATCAGGTAAATGCGTTAATTGCTTTTCAATCAACTTTAAAACTGGTTTATCGGGTTCAACCCTTAATAAATCTGTTTTGTCTTCTGACGCGATTTTGGTTTCTGTTGTTTGATAAGGGGCTTCGCTTTTGAAATATAAGACGTGCTCAACATCATAGAGAGTAAAATCTTGTTTGGCAGCCTGTGAAAAAAGTGTTTTTAATTCTTCATTGATATGCTTGAACTCAATATAGTCTGCTGCCATATTTTCAGTTGGCAACCAAATGTTTAAATCAGAGAGGGCGTTAACTGCGGTGGTGTATTGGACAGGCCAGGTTTCCCAGGATTGTATTTGCCAAAAATAGGAAAGAAAAAACAAAATGCTACCGGTTTTGGGTGCTTTATATTTGCTATTTCCTTCTTCAAGCCAATCCTCTCTCAATCGGTTTACATAACTAAAAAATGTCTTGATACGGCTCGATGCAATTTGTTCATTTGCGGGAACAGCAATTGCAGATTTCAGTTCCTGGTCAAGTTCGTTGAGGTCGTCAGCAACATTAACGATCATATTGAAAAACATTTGCCCTTTTGGACCTTTGAATCCCCAATATTGATGACGCTTGTTGATACTATCAATTTTTGTTTTGAAGATAGAAAGTTCTATTTGGTTATTTAGATATTTATCAACCAAAGGAATCAATTCGATTTCTAGTAAATTTATCCGATCAATATTTAATTTTTTTCCTCCTTCGACGGGCGTCTCGCCTTGTTCATCCTTACCTGCATCTAGGTACTCATGCATGATTTCAATAGCACGGTTTTTTTGTGTTTCATTTAAATAAGTCATTTTTTATACCTTTTACTTTTAGGCCGCCCAGGCTAAACCTTGATAAGCCCGTTCATAAATCGTGTTATACACGCGGTCGCAGGTCTCCTTGAACAACATGCGATCATAGCTGTCTGGTAAATTGTTATCTAGCACCTTCTCAACGGCCGTTTTCACCCTTTCCTGACTCTGCCCATCCCGATACCAATCTTGCACAATCACGCGGGGTTTCTCTTCGCGCAGGCGTTTGAGCAGGGATTGCGCCGCGTTCTTGACGGCCGTTTCCTCAGCCTGTGTCATCTTCTCTTTTTTCATGAGGTCGAACAGCTCTAGCTCTTCCTCGGTGAGACCCATGCGGATGTGGCGTTCTTCTTCTTCGGTGAGGTCTTGGCCGAAGTTGATGAGTTCTTCGAAATAGTTTTCGGTGGCCATGCCACCGGCGTTGTAGCGCTCGATGATTTCTTGCAGGCGTTGGGCGAAGTCGGCACGGGTGGCGTTTTGTTGCAGCATCTTTTGCAGCTTGTCTTCAATGAAGGCGCGTAGGTCGGCGATTTCGATGTTTTTGTAGGGCTGCTGCTGGAATTCGGCCTGCAGTTGGCTGACATTGACGTTGCGCAAATCCCACACTTTGCCTTCCTGGACGATTTGGTAGTCGGGCTTGGTTTCACCCAGAGGTTTCTCGTTGTCAGCAGCGACGACGGATTCGTCGAGGAGTTCGGCAATACGCAGGCTGACGCTGTCGATGTTTTGCCGTTGGGTGATAGCGTCAATTACGCCGCGCAAATATTGGAAGACGAAGACGAGCGGTCGCCACTGCTGCTTTTGCAGAATTTCAGGTTTGCACGCTTCATACAGGACAGAAATCGTATTTTCGTAGACGAAAAACTCTTTGCGCCAATCATCTTTGCTGAGCAGGATGTTGGCATATTCATTGAATTGAGCCAGATTTTTGAAGACCGCGTTGGATTTGTCGAGGCTTGCCAGGTCGATGCCTTTGCTTTGGCAGAAGGTGATGCCCTGGCCCAAGGCGTCGTCGAGCAGGTCGAAGAGCACGGATTTTTCCTGGACAGGTAGTTCTTCTTGCCCTTCGGAGCCTTCGGCGTAGGCGGCCAGCGCTTTTTTCATGTTGCGGAAGACGTTGTAGTAGTCGATGATTTCGCCGTTGCGTTTGGGCACGCCATTGATAAGATGCGGCGTGACGCGATTAGCACGGGCGATGGTTTGCATGAGGGTGTGGTCGCGCATCGGCTTGTCGAGGTAGAGGGTGGAGAGGGTGGGCGCGTCGAAGCCGGTGAGCCACATGGCGCAGACGAAGACGAGGCGCAGGGGATCGTCGGGGTCTTTGAACTGGTATTCGACGTCATGGCCTTGGGCGTCGAGGCGGTTGAGGCGGTCGCGATGCGGCTTGATGTTGAGCCCTTTGGCGGTGAACTTTTCTTCTTCGCCTGCCTCTTCGCTGATGACGACAGCCATTTGGGTGGCACGCATAAAGTCAAGCGTTTTCTGGAGGGTCGCTTTTTTGCCAGGGCTGGTGGCGGCGCTGATTTTTCTGCGCAGGCGTTTGATTTCTTCTTTCCAGTGATACTGCACTTTGTCGACCATTTTAACGGCCGTAAACTTATCCACCGCAACAAACAGCCCTTTGCCCAGATAGCCGCGCCGGGGAAAATGGGCGACGATATCT
>CAYGMR010000396.1:0-5686 GCA_964350725.1 uncultured Ardenticatenaceae bacterium
AGCAATGCCCGCCGCTTGGGCTGCCGCCAGGTCAATATCATAGGTCAATGATCCCAAACGTTGGATCAACTTTAGATGAGATGCGGCTTGAATAATTTCGGCGTCAATGACACCGGCACGTTCTGAAATCAGGAATTTTGCGTCGGCTAAATGTGTCATCAAGGTAGCTTTGTCTGGCTGGCGCAGCAGGGTGATGTCCAGGTTACTAGGTGCGGCCGTCAAGGCATCTTGTTGATGTCTTAAGCCGCGTTCAGTTGTGAAAATGAGTTTGTGTTTCATATTAAATAATCTGTTTCCGGTGACAACAACGAATTGAGGGAGGAACGAATTTAGAGAAAATAATAAAAAAGTTCGGCATAATTCAATAACGTGCTTTTCATCTTTACAAATGACTACAGCGAATTAGGGAACAAACGAATTAAGCCAGTCGAGTAAATTCGTTCCTTCCTAAATTCGCTGTAGTCTCCAATTGTAAAGCAAATTATGCTGACTCTGAACCACGCCAAAAATTCGTTCCTTCACAAATTCGTTGTTGTCTGCTGAAGAACCAAGAAAATTATCAAATCTACAATTTATACTGTACAACACCAGTAACGGCCGTTATCACATCATCCACCGTCGGCAAAATAAATTGCTCCAGGTCTGGATTATAGGGGAAGGGTACATTCTTAGTCGCCACGCGGATAATCGGCGCATCGAGATAACCAATCGCTTCTTCGGCCAAAATTGCCGCGATTTCAGCACCGGGTCCGGCACGTTTGTGCGCCTCATGTACAATCACAACCCGGTTTGTCTTCTGCACCGAATGTACAATGGTTTCGGTGTCAAAAGGAACCAGTGTGCGTGGGTCGATTACCTCAGCATCAATGCCGGCGGCGGCAAGTTTGTCGGATGCTGTTAGCACATTGGGCAGCACACCGCCAATACCGATGATCGTCACATCTGTGCCTGCACGCCGCACAATCGCTTCTCCAAAAGGAACCGTATAGGGTTGTATGGGTACGTCCCCTTTTACACCATAGAGCATTTTATGTTCAAAGAAAAGTACAGGATCGGCGCCACGAACGGCCGTTTTCAACAACCCTTTGGCATCATATGGCGTGGAGGGAATGGCGATCTTCAAGCCGGGCACATTCATAAACCATGCTTCTGGGCTTTGTGAATGCTGCGCAGCGGCTGAACCGGGTGCGCCGTTGACGATGCGTATGGTCAACGGCACATCCGCCTTGCCACCGCTCATGTAGCGCGCCTTTGCTGCCTGGTTGACGACCTGATCCATGGCGCAGGCCACAAAATCGGCAAACATGATCTCGGCAATTGGGCGCATGCCCATCAGCGCTGCACCAAGCCCGCCCCCGATGATCGCATTTTCTGAGATGGGTGTGTCACGCACACGTTCCTCACCAAATTCATCAAATAAACCGGCCGAAACGCCAAAAACGCCGCCAAATAAGCCAACATCTTCACCAATGAGGAAGACAGACTCATCCCGCCGCATCTCCTCGGCCATCGCTTCATTTATCGCTGCACTGAAAGTTATTGTTCTTGTCATAGGTTTAGTCACAATTGTTCCAAGTAGCCGCGATTTCCGTATCGCGCCGTCGAGTACGCGATTTGGAAATCGCGGCTACTGAAATGCTTCCTCGTTAAAAGACACGGCCGTTATGCGTGTCGCCATAAACCCCTTCCAGGGCTGATTCAGGTGTGGGCGCGGGACTGTTGGCGGCAAATTCGACGGCATCATCGAGTAATGTTTGGATTTCTTTTTCAACGGCCGTTATCTCTGCCTGTGTCGCCATATTCCCTTCCAACAAGCGTTGGCGGAAACCGGCAATGGGATCCCGTGCCTGCCACGCTTCCATCTCTCCGGAGGGGCGGTAGATCATGGGATCGCCTTCATAATGGCCGCGATAACGATAAGTTTTGCCCTCGATAAAGGTGGGGCCTTCACCCGCACGGGCGCGTGCAACGGCCGTTTGCGTGGCCGCATATACAGCGACCACATCATTGCCGTCCACAATCACACCGGGGAAACCATAGCCGGCTGCACGCAGCGACACATCTTTGATCGGTGCTTGTTTATCTTGCGGCGTGCCTTCACCATACAGGTTGTTTTCGCAGAAGAAGATGATCGGTAGTTTCCACAGCCCAGCCAGATTGGCAGCTTCGTGGAAGGCACCTTCATTAACTGCACCATCGCCAAAAAATGACAGCGCGACCCTTGATTCATGCCGCATTTGGAAAGCTAATGCGGCACCGACAGACATGGGAATGCCGCCAGCAACGATGCCATTGGCGCCCAAAATGCCCAAGTCGAAATCGGTCATGTGCAGGCTGCCACCCTTGCCGCCGCAATAGCCGGTACTGCGAGCGGCCAGTTCGGCCATCATGAATGTGGGTTCGCCACCTTTGGCTATGAGATGCCCGTGTCCGCGATGTGTGCTGGTGATGACATCATCCTGGTTGAGGGCGCTGCAAGCACCAACGGCCGTTGCTTCTTGCCCCACACAGGAATGAATAAAACCGGGAATCAAACCGCCGCGCCGTTCATTGATGGCACGCAGCTCAAACTCGCGTACTTTGACCATTTGACGGTAAAAATCGATCAATTGCTCTTTGGAATAATTTGTCAGGCTCATAAATACACTCTATTTGTAAATGTTGAGTGTCATTTCTGCGCAGGCAGGAATCCATAGGCATGGATACCCGCCTGCGCGGGTATGACAAATCAACACTGTTAACGCTTCGAAATCCAAACCGCTTTTACTTGCGTAAATGCGTCGATGACCTCTGTGCCATTGTCACGGCCGTAGCCACTGCCATTATAACCGCCGAAAGGTGCGGCTGCATCGAACATGCCGTAGGTGTTGACCCACACGACACCGGCCTTGAGCGCATCGCTGACACGCAGGGCACGGCCGCTGTCGCGCGTCCATACCCCTGCCGCCAACCCATAAAATGAATCATTGGCACGGCCGATTACTTCGGTCTCATCTTCGAAGGAGAAGATGGGTAAAACCGGTCCAAATATCTCTTCACAGGCGATTTTTGCATCATCGGCCATGCCTGTGAAAATCGTTGGTGGCAGATAGTAACCAGCATCAAACACACCGCCGTTCAACCGTTCACCGCCACAAATCAGGGTCGCGCCTTGTTCTCTGCCGCTGGCGATATAAGCCATGATACTGTTGAATTGGCTTTCGTTGACAATCGGACCGAACTCGATTTCAGGATCAAGTGCATGGCCGATTTTTGCTTGGGCAGCGATTTGGGCTAAACGTTCAACAACAATGTCAAAGATTTCTGCCTGCACATACAGCCGAGCGCCGGCAACACAGCTTTGTCCCGTATTGTGGAAGGCGGCAGAAAAAGAACCGGGGATCGCAGCGTCCAAGTCGGCATCGGCAAAAATGATATTAGGCGCTTTGCTGCCCAATTCCAAGGCCAGGCGCTTCAAGTTCCCGGCTGATGCGTGAATGACACTACGGCCGACTTCTGTAGAACCGGTGATGGCCAATTTGTTGACATCATCATGGGCGGCGAGCGCATTGCCGATGACCGAGCCACGTCCGGTGACGATGTTGAACACGCCGGGCGGAAAACCGGCGGCTTGAATCAGTTCGCCCAGACGTAAAACGGCCAGTGAGGCAATTTGAGCGGGTTTGAAAACGACAGTATTGCCGCAAGCCAGGGCCGGCGCGACTTTTTGTGTCATGTGGATGAGCGGATAGTTCCAGGGAATGATAATGGCGACCACGCCTATGGGTTCGCGGCGCGTGTAAACGAGATGGTTGGGGATGGAAACGGCCGGGGCGGCTCCGGCGATCTTTGTTGGCCAACCGGCAAAATCATACACATTTTGGGCGGCAACTGGTGCATCGATGGTTCGGGTGGTGCTGATTGGTTTGCCGACATCCAATGATTCTAATTCAGCCAGTTCTTGTTTGTGTTGGCTGATGAGGTCGCCTAAACGGCGCATGATCGCTTCGCGTTGGCCGGGTGTCATGCTGCCCCACGGGCCATTCAAAGCTGCCTTGGCGGCGGCAACGGCACGCTCGACATCTTCTGTTCCGGCCAAAGCGACTTCGGCGAGGGGCGTGCCATCGGAAGGGTTGTAGGTGGTGTAGGTTTGTGGAGATACGGCCGTTACCCATTCGCCATTGATCAAAAGCTTATGTGGTGATTTTTCCAAAAAACTTTGGGTGTGTGGGTGGATGCTGTGGGATTTGAGAGTTGACATATTTTCTCCTGCTCTCACGCGTAGTGGATAATGCAAATGTAAAATCCAATATTGGTACGCTACATCAAGTTTTGATTTATATCATTCCTAAAAATTGTTGTCAACTTATACTCAACAAATCCGCTTTAATTGTACTGATAGTGAACGAATTGTGTGATAATTAGGCTTGTCAATCTGTTTGAGTCTGGTTTTGTAATGTGGCTGCGCTGCTTTACAATGGGAAAAAGGGATTTAGTATGGCTTATCTTTTGGGTGTCGATTTAGGCACATCTAGTGTTAAAACGGCTTTGTTTTGTGTAAAAAATTTGGAAGTTGTGGCAACGGCCGTTTGCGAATATGGGGTCGAGCATCCGCAGCCTGGTTATGCTGAGCAAGACCCTGCTGTGTGGTGGCAGGCGCTTATCCAAACTGTGCGCCAGGTGTTGAATGATGTTGATCCTGGGTTGGTCAAAGCGGTCGGTATTGATGGGCAGATGCATGGTCTGGTTTGTTTAGGCGCAGCGAATGAGCCGGTTTGTCCCGCCATTATCTGGGCTGATACACGTAGTGTCGTGGAAGTTGACATGTTGGCAGCTTTTCAAATAAGAAGTGACGCAGTGTTACCAGGTCCGCCCGCTGCTGGATTTGCAGCCGCCAGCGCCTTATGGTTGAGTCGTCATCAGCCACAGGTTCTGGCGCAAACGCAGACGATCCTGGCACCCAAAGATTATGTCCGTTTTTGTTTCACCAATGAGCTGGGCACTGATCCAAGTGATGCATCCGCAACCTGGTTGTATGACACGGCCGTATCCAATTGGTCAGCAGAAGTCGTCGAATTTTGTGGGCTGCAACAGTCACAACTGCCCAAGATCACCCCCTCATCTGAAATTGTGGGCACAGTCACATCCCCGGCTGCCGAAATGCTTGGATTGGTCGCAGGTACGCCAGTCGTTAGCGGCAGTGCGGATTTGCCGGCACAGGCGTTGGGGCATGGCATTGTTGAGCCGGGCGCGGTTTTTGTGACGATTGGCAGCGGTGGCCAACTGTTTAGTCCGCGTTTAACGCCACAGCCAGATCCGGCACAACGTTTTTATGTTTTCCAGCATAATTTGCTACAGCGTTGGTATGCACAGGCGGCGATTTTATGTGGGGGGCTGTCCTTGCGTTGGCTGCGCGATTTGTTGGGCATGGCCAAACGTCCTGATGCCTATGCCCATTTATCTGCTTTGGCAACGGCCGTAGCGCCAGGAGCCGAAGGATTGTTATTCTTACCCTATCTGGCTGGTGAACGCTCACCGCATATGGACGCAAACGCAGCGGGACTGTTTTTGGGTTTGCGCTTGCATCATCATGCAGGGCATATGGCGCGGGCGGTGATGGAGGGTGTTGGTTTTGCGCTCAAAGAATGTTTGACCATGCTTGATGTGGATGCGGCTCCGGTTGTTTTGTCGGGTGGGGTGACACGCT
>CAYGMR010000397.1:0-5680 GCA_964350725.1 uncultured Ardenticatenaceae bacterium
GCAATGGAATCAGATAAAGCTCTTACAACCGCCGCAGCTCTTGCTGATCGAGCTATTAGTGGTAAACCTGCATGGCGGCGTGGTGCCGCGCAAGTGTATGCTTTTAACATGACGCATAGTTCAACTAACGAAACACGACGCATCTGCGAAGAAAAAGTCATTCAATTGCTTGATGATAAAGATAAAGGCGTGCGAGAGAAAATAGATCATAAGTTTTACGCAATGAGCAGTGAGCATTTTATTGAATTGCGTGATTTCATGGAGAATTATGCGCTTTCTGAACAACATGCTCTTGAACATCAATTTGCGAAATACCTTTGGGAATATGGGATGCAAGACCCAAATTGGTCACTGACCATTGTTCAAACATTTCTGCAAAAAGAGGCACAACCAGAACTCTGGCGGTCAGGGATAGATGAAATAATGCGTTTGGTTTTACGGATCTATACATCCTCAATAGTGAGTGAGGCAACGAAAGATAAGGCATTGAATACTTTTGATTTACTCATGAAAACATATGGGGGAACAGCCAACAAGATATTATCAGAATGGGACCGGCGCTAGTGTCATCTACTAATTTCAGAGCCGAATTTGCAATAAAGGCCGTTTCCCGCATAACCTCCACACAAAAATATGCAAGGTCGCAATGTCAACTAACGCAGGTATGAACCTGTTCCAGATTTACGGCCGTCTACGGCCGTTTCAAACAATCATCATGATTATCCACATTGCGCAAGATAATATCTTCACCTTCAAATTCAAAAGAAAAGCGACATTTCTGATCAATGCGCCCTTCATAAATCGTGTCGGTACCTTGGATGTGTTCAACACGTAAGGAGGGATGGCGTGGGTTTTCAACAATCAGACGCAATGCCTTTTTAACCTTAGGCTGAATCGTTTGTGGCAAACGTTGATATGCTTTTTTGAAGCGCTTCGTAAAGATGAGTGCCATGGACTGGTTTCTCTCGCGTTGATGCTTTATCGATCAAATATCAGCCACGCATGACACAAATCAAACTTTTTTCGTGTGATTCGTGGCAAAAATCTCGATCAGTTTATTCTGTGTCACTGTCTAGAAAATCAAGCGCGGTGTCAATGTCATCAAAGCGATCGATACGGCCGTTGTTTATATCATCCTGCGCTTCTTGTTCACCTGCTTGCCAGCGACTGCTCCAAAAATAAGCTTGCGCACGATCAATAGCGATTTTAGGCGCTAAATGCAGCGTGCCATCTTCCGCAATACTCAATTCTAGGGTATCGCCTTCCTTTAAGTTTGCTTTGCGCCGCACTGCTGCGGGTAAAGTTATTTGTCCATTGCTGCGAATTTGTAACAAAATTGACATAATACCACCATAATTCTTAAATCTGAGTTATCATATTCTCAAATAATACATTAGTGCAACGGTTCGGTCAACTAACGTAGGCGTGAATCTGTTCTAGATTAACGGCCGTTACCCAATTAGCTTGCCAGAAAACTTTCCACCGGCTGATTGGTTACAGGCAATAGTCAATATGTTATCCTAACTGATCAATTTTAACCTAGTATTGAAGCAGCAATCACAATCAAAAGCATGATATAAAAGGAACGCAACAATGAATACTTTATTTCTGGCACGCATATTCGCAAACTCCCTCCTACCCCTGTTGTTGGCAGTTGGCCATATTTTGGTGGACAAACAAGCACGAAACACAGCACGGCGCATTGAAATCTTCATGATTTATATCCGGTGCTGCTAATTGGTTTGACTTGGCTGGCCGCACACACAACCGATCCGGATGCTGAAAGTCCAGCCTTTCTACGCTGGCAAGAACGCCAACAACCGATTGCCGGTCTGGCAGCAGCCGGCGTCGGCACTGGTTTTGGCATTGGCTTTGCAGTTGGTGGGCTTTTCTTATGGATAATCCTGGGAACCATTGCTGGTGTGAGCCTCGGCATTGTGTTTAGCAAGCGTATCGCCCAAGCACAAAACGGGCTGATTATCGAGCAATCATAACAGAAAAGTGCGAACGGCCGTTGCCATCAAGCAGATGAAATCTTTACTAAGGTTTGATCTGGCAGCGCCGCCGCCAATGTCTGTAGTTGTTGCCGGTAGGTATCAAAAGCATGACGACCGTTTTCTGTCAAACGATAAATGGTCAAAGGCGTTTTGCCTCGATAGGTTTTTTCCACCTGCACATACCCTGCCTCTTCCAGTTTAGAGATATGCGCTGACAAATTGCCCTTTGTCAGCTCTGTCTCTTGAATCAAGTAAAGGAAATCTGCACTTTGCACCGGGTAGAGCGTGGTAAGAATAAGCAGACGCGTCGGCTGGTGAATGAGTGGATCGAGGCTGGTGATGTCGATAGGATTAACAGCCATAATTAAATTTCCTCTTGATAAGGCTCTGTCTGGTGCAAAAAAGTGCGCAATGTGATTAGACCAACAATAATGAGAATCGTCCCCATTACAAAGAAGTATACGGCCGTTGCCAATACATCACTTAACTGTGCCAAAACGATAATAAACCCGGTTAGCAACGATATTCCTGCTAACAGATAATACCGTACTACTGCAAATCGATAGGCCATGTAGCCTAAAACAATAGCCAGGGCCATCCCTTGTACTACGGGCAGCCAAACAAGCACATCCGCTGTGCTCATGGGTATCAACTTGTTCATAGAATCATCAAGTGACAATCTTACGACTAAAATCCCCACCCCTAATCCAACAGCCAAACCAAGTATCAATGCTAACAGACGACGACTGGTAGACGGCTCCTTGTAACTCACAAAACCGCTGCGTGAATGAGTCAGGCGGGCTTTTAAGCGGCGCACAATTGGAGCCAATGCGAAAACACCTCCAAGAACAATAATCGGCAATCCCAAGGCGCTCACGGGAATCCCAGCAATTGCATAATCTACAAAATATAGCAGAGCTAAAAGTAAAAAGTAGGCGCCAAGGACTATTTCAGCCAAGCCATCTGCATACCACTGTTGATGGGCACGTTGTTCTGACTGCTTTAACTGGGTTTCCAAAGATTGATTGATCTCATTCATCGTACTCTCCTAAATTATCAATACCATTACAATCGCAAACCGGTTTACAATACAAACCAGTTTGTGTATATGATAACGATTTTCATAATCCATGTCAATACCCCATCTTCAAACTAACTTGAAACTTCCTATAAATTATGCTATCAATTATCCCAAGGTAGATTAAACGATGATACGAATTTTGCGACCAGGTGATGAAGCAGCTTTGGAGACATTTCTACAGCCGCGCATTGAGTCTTCTCTATTTTTTGTGAGCAATATGCGAGCAGCAGGATTGGTGGACAACGGCCGTTCTTATCAAGGAACCTACGCCGCTGCTTTTGAACACGATCGGATCATCGGCGTAGCGGCGCTTTTCTGGAATGGCAACATAATTCTACAAGCACCTACAACAGTGTTGGCGGATTTATACCAAACCATTGCCGGGGCTGCACCACGCCCGATCAAAGGTCTAATCGGCCCTAATCAACAAGTACAAACCCTGCTTAACCACCTAAATCTCAAACCAGCAGCCCTCAAAATAGACGACCCCGAAAAACTTTATAGCCTGCATCTGGATGCCTTGCAAATTCCTCCCCAAATACAGACAGGCAGATTGCATGGACGGCGTGCTCAACCTGCGGATTTGGATTTGTTAACACGCTGGCGGGTTGGCTACTCCCTGGAACTACTAGGAGAAACTGAATCGCCAGAACTATGGCAGCAAGTGCGTGCAAACGTAAAAAGATATATTAGAGCGGGAAATGTCTGGATTTTGGAAGATGAAAAACAACCAGTCGCATCGAGTGGCTTCAACGCAAGCATCAAAGAGATAGTGCAGGTTGGTGGCGTGTGGACACCGCCAGAATTTCGCAGTCGTGGTTACGGCCGTAGCGCAGTCGCTGCCTCATTGTTAGGCGTCAAAGCAGAAGGTGTCCAAACTGCTATCCTCTTCACTGGCGAAGACAATATCCCTGCCCAAAAAGCATACGAAGCGCTCGGTTTCCAACACATTGGCGACTACCGTATCACAACGCTGAAATAGTCACTTGGTGAAAAACCAACACCTGGTGACTACAAGTCCTCATTGGGGTGAGCGTTGTCAATATCTCCATCGCCCCTGTGATGTGGGGATCATCTAAACATGCAACTGATGGCTTGGTCTCATTTTTTTCGTGCAGCAGGTTTTCTGCTTGATATTTTATTCTTTTTGCCGTTTTAGCTCCTCTTTGCTTTCACATTTAATGAAAGTTTGGCATAAATCTATCCTAAACAGCGCCAGAAATTAACCGTAAAGAAGTTGTTTTGCTAGCCTGAATAGCTTAAAATTTCAGCAATGTGCTCAACATTGCAAATTCACCTCTTAGGGGATGTCCACCTGAGCCTAAACGATTCACCACTTACCGGTCTAAAATCACGCACGGTCGAGGGTCTATGCATCTATCTTGCTTGTCACCAAAAACCGATCGCCCGCGAAACTTTGTACACACTTTTTTGGCCCACTACACCTGAAAAACAAGCTAAGGCCAACCTACGCAGTGCACTTTCCTATCTGCGCAAACATATCGCCGATTATCTAATCGTCACCCGTCAGAATATCGGCTTCGATCCGACAAAAAAATATTTTGTGGATGCTGAACTGTTTGAAACCCGGCTCGAAAAACTGCTAGCAAACGCGGATGGTCAGGATTTGTCACCAACACAAGTTTCAGAATTACAAGACAGTCTGAATCTCTATCACGGTGATTTTTTACAAGGGTTTACGCTAGATTTTGCACTCGGTTTCGATGAATGGGCCGTACTCAAACGCGAACGGTTACACTGGCTGGCCGTTCAAAGCCTGAAAAAATTAGTAGACCACTATCTACAAATCGGCAATTATCAGGAAGCATTACGTTACAACAGTCGTCATCTACAAATCGACCCCCTGGATGAACAAATCCATAATCAACAAATGTGGCTGCATGTGCGGCTCGGTGATCGTCATAAAGCACTGTCGCAATATGCCACCTGCTGCCAAATGCTGCAAGATGAATTTGGACTGCAACCAGACCCAGCCACTGAAAAGGCCTACAGGCACATCCGGCAAATAAATCTGCCGCCCCCTCATCAACTACCCGCTTACACGCCTCTCTTTTTCGGACGCAAAACGCAGATAAATGAACTTGTCACCCGCTTGTTACGCCCAGATAACAGTAGTTTTTTCACTTTGCTAGGCATGGGTGGCAGCGGCAAAAGCAGGTTAGCCACCCAGGCAGCCACCATTCTGGCCCAGCACCATGCCGGTCGTTTTTTAGATGGCATTCAGTTCCTCTCGCTTGTGACCATTGAGGACATAGACGGCTTGCTCATTGCGCTGGCTGAGCGGTTAGACATCAACTTGTCCGGCAGCAAGCCACTCGCCAAACAGCTTATCGACCACCTAAAAATGCAGGAACTCCTGCTCATCCTCGATAATTTTGAGCATCTGGCTGACAATGACGCTATTCTAAACTTCATCGGTCAACTTGTAAGTGCAGATACGCCTGGAGGGAGCCATACCGAAACGGCCGTTCGGTTGATAATCACCAGCCGCGAGCGCCTATTTTTACAAACAGAACAAGTCATACGGGTCGATGGTTTAATCTATCCCCCCACACAACCCGCTACACAACCCAGCGCCGAC
>CAYGMR010000398.1:0-5653 GCA_964350725.1 uncultured Ardenticatenaceae bacterium
GCCAGCAGCTCTACATTCCACCTGTTCGATACGGAAATTCAAGCCACCACTGAACGAATCTAATCCGGCTTGCAAAATGCCTGTGTTGAAATGACACATGGGCAATACGGCCGTTTCAACCTCACCCTGCACAAACGTTTGCCCCCAACAAATTGGACAAACATCCACAAAAAACATGAATTGATGGGTGGATTCTTCAACACGGCAGTGTTGGTCGCTAAATTGAGTAAAGATGCGTGCTAAGGCGACCAGCCCCATTTTCAATTTCGTGTGCAGAGGTAAGGTGCGTAAGGCGATATCATCCAAACCGGCAATTAATCCCAACTGTTTTACACCTTGATCAAAAAAGTAACGGCCGCTTCTCACGGCCAACCGCCGTCCACCACGTGGCCCATACATCATCACCAATCCCTGATTTAAGTTAGTGATATGGACAAAATCGAATTCACGTTCCCAATTATCAGGTGGTCGTTTTTCAATATACTGTGCCAAATCGGCCTTATCCAACAAGACAGCCAACCCATTGTCGCCTACAACTTCTCTAAGTGCATCCAGGTACATGCGTCCCATTTTGTTTGGATAATATTTACTGCTTACTGCGATCGATTCATGCATACAACAAACTATTTAACGATTGAGCTTGCAAACAAGTTGTCATTCCCTGCGTAGGCAGAAACCCAAACGTTTGGATTCCTCCCTGCACGGGAATGACACAATTAATTAATTGTTTCGTGTACCGTTACTCACTCGACTCCTGGCTAATTAACGGCAAATAGGAATTGACTTGGTTTGGATACGGCCGTAACACAAACAACCCCCCTTGCGTACCACTCACCGTCACGACTCCGTCGTCCCACCAAGGATAATTGCTCCAGGCGCCTTCCATGGCCACGCTGTCACTGCCGGGCACAATATCAAAAAAACCTGTCTCCACAAAATTAGTCATGGGCAAACTGCTAATGTCCAACACGCGCAAACCCGCCTGCCAATTGGTTTGGTACATTGTCGTGCCAATAATATAGAGGTTGTGATCACGGGCTGTGGTGTCATGTTCATAAAATCCCAAAAACCGCACCTCAGTCAAATCAGCCGCATCAAAAACATAGGTCCGTGTATTGTGACCATTGGTGGCCTCGTCCATCGTATCGCTCAACAACCAATAACGATGGTCTGCTGTCAATGCCCCCTGATGCGCACGCACAATGCCGGGATATTCAAACGTGTTGATAATGTGGGCATCTTCCTTGTCAGTGACATCGCCAATGGACATATTGTCATCACTGCCCGTAAAGCAGATTTCATGCCCGATGAAATCACTGTCTGGCCCTTGATAAATCACACATTCACTATCAGACAAGGGCGCATCATCATCTTCAAAACAATCTACAAAAGTTGGGTTGAGCGGGTCGCCCACATCAATCATGTGAATTTCGCTGTTACAGGTGTCGCTGCGGAAAACATACAGGAAACCACTGTCTGCATTCACCCACAAATTATGACCAGGGCCAAATTCGTCATAATGGTTGGTCGCGCTAAATTCAACTGGTGGATTTTCTACATCACGCAATAAGGTCAAATCAAAAACTTGTAGGCCGCTGGCAGTGGGAATATCGGCTGTGATATAGGCGGCATTTTGATACACTTTAATATCACGCCATTGCGACGCACCATCATGGCCAGGTAATTTGCCCAAATAAATCGGATTTTCGCGCACGCTGATGTCGATAAACGCGGTGCCATCGCTGAGGCCAAAGAGCACATAGTCTCGTCCACTCTCAGGATCCGTCCACCCCCAATGGTCGCTGCCCGTGACTTCGCCGCCGCCCCCGATGGCTTCCAGCGGTAAATGTGCCAGCAAATCGACGTTTTTACAAGGGTATATGCCAGCCATGCCATCTTGACAGCGGATGACAGAATTCGTAACGGTTACTTCGGTGTCGCTCAGGACAAGCCCTTCGGCATTGCTCAGGACAAGCCCTTCGGCGTCGCTCAGGACTAACGTATCTGCCCCAACATGCTCAACCCAACCGTACACGCCCAATAAAAACAGGCTAAAAACAATCACCAAAATCCCAATTCGACTCATTCATTTGCTCCATAAGCGCACGTATTGTCAAGGTAACCATTTCTTGCCACAAATTAACATGGATGTGCACAGATTCTAGATTTCATCTGCGATTATCCGTGTACATTCGTGGCAATATAAAATTTCTGCACTGCTTATAATTTATATGCCAAGACAAACTCAATTGTAAAGGGTAAAATCCAGAATGCGAATGAAACTAGTTATCTTAAACCATATCTCACACAAACGGCCGTTTCTATTTATCAGCGCATGCGTTGGTTTATTGCTGCTCTTGGGCAGTCTCCAAAGCAACGCCGCGCAGGACGAGCAACTGATCTTCAGCACCTATTTGGGCGGCGATTTGGCGGATACGGCCGCTGCCATTGCCACTGACTCGGTCGGCAATGTATATATAACCGGCACAACCCAATCCATCCTCTTCCCTGCGGCCCACGCCGAGAGCCACGGCATGGATGTAGACGAATACAACCACGGCATGGATGTAGACGAATACAACCATGGTATGGATGTATTCGTTGCCAAATTTAACAGCAGTGGTTCCACACTTGAATATGTGCTTTGGTTTAACGCCATCAACGCTATCGATGTAGATGAAGGCTATGGGATTACTGTAGATAACAGTGGCAGCGCCTACGTCACTGGTCACACACGCTCGGCCGACTTTTGTACGCTTTTTGGCGACGTACCCGGCTACGACAAAACCCACAATGGGGATAGCGACGCTTTTTTGCTCAAGGTGAAGCCGGATGGCTCGGGCTTGGATTACTGCACGTTTTTGGGTGGGGATGATTGGGACATAGGCAGAACCATTACTCTCGATACAAACAACAATGCCATCGTCAGCGGTGCAACCTGGTCTACCGATTTCCCAATCACAAATGACGCCATCCAATCAACAAACGCGGGCCAACGTGATATTTTTATCGCGCGGCTGGATGCAAGCGGCACAGAGTTAAGCTATGCTTCCTATTGGGGCGGCACAGGACAAGAAGAAACCCGTGGCATGGCATTGGGGACAAATGGCAATCTGGCTTTGACAGGCTGGAGTAATTCAGCCGATTTACCCACCACCCCAGACAGCTTTGCACCCGATTATGGCGGTGAGTTTGATGGGTTTTTGTTACAGCTTACGCCTGATCTTGATGAGATCGATTTCGCGACTTATTTGGGTGGCAGTGGCGAAGATCGTGCAACGGCCGTTGTCCTCGACAATCACAACACAGTTACAGTTTCTGGCTATACACTTTCAAGTGACTTTCCCATTTCTCCCTCTGCTTATCAGACCAACTTGGCAGGCGATTGGGACAGCTTTGTCTTGCGCTTGGGCGCAGACGCTCGTGCTGAGCATGGTCGAAGCGGCCGTTCACTCATCTACAGCACCTATTTGGGCGGCAGCGAAGTTGACGAGAGTCTGGGCTTAACAGTAGATACAAATGGCATCGCGACCATCATCGGCACCACAGACTCCATTGATTTCCCGACAACCCCACATGCGTTTTCACCATCACTTTCCGGAGATCAAGATGTGTTTATGGCCCAAATCAGCCCCGGCGGGAACCAACTGCTGTATGGATCATTTTTGGGTGGGGAGGAGAAGGATGGCGGAACGGCCGTAACGCAAACCACTCCCAACAGCTTCATCCTCACCGGCAGCACACGCTCGCCCGATTTCCCCACCACACCAGGTGCATACGACACTCGCATCAATGGCGATTATGATATTTTCGTCACACAGCTAGCGCCCATCAGCGAAGCCTTATTGACCCAGATTTATCTGCCTCTGATCACAAACTGAACTAAACATGCGTGCTTATTAAAGCTCAGGGCCGTATCTCCTGACCGTGCCCGCTGTCTATACGCGCGACATCGGGGTTAGGATGCCACTCTGCTACAACAACTTTGAACACTGATAATGATTATGTTATACTAAACTTCATATTTGTATAACAATCATTTAAATTGGCATACCAGATCGAATTTAAGGAGAACGCCACATGCATACAGCTACAGTCTCAACCAAAGGATGGGTTGTCATTCCTAAAGAACTACGCAAAAAATATAAACTTACGCAAGGAACACGCGTGCAAGTTGTCGAATATGGCAATGTCTTAGTCTTAGTGCCCTTGTCCGCTGATCCTATTACCGCTTTGCATGGCATGTTGGCAGATGGCCCTTCCTTAACAAATGCGTTATTAATGCAAAGAAAACAAGATTACCTACATGAGGAGAACAAGGGTGAATGATTTGCCAATGGACAACTACGTTTTAGACAGTTTCGCCATTCTTGCCCTGTTAGATAAAGAACCCGGCAGCACAAAAGTTGTGGATTTACTCCACCAGGCCAGAGCAAAGCGCATTCGTTTGTTAATGACCTGGGTCAATGTCGGTGAGGTCGCTTATATCATCGAACGTCGGCGCGGCAAAGATTTTGTTTTTCAGGTTTTGGGAGAACTAGAAGCGACGCAGATTGAATTTTTTGCAATCGAACGACACTTAGCTTTACAAGCAGCCAATATCAAAGCCAATTATCCGTTGGCCTATGCAGATGCTTTTGCGGCGGCGCTTGCGGTGCAAGAGCAAGCGATCTTGGTGACCGGCGATCCTGAATTCAAGACGCTGGAAAATATGTTACCGATTTTCTGGCTGCCATAATCAGCAGAAATGACCCCTATCCTTGTGGTAGCGGCAAAAAGTATAAACAGTGCCACGGCCGTCCCGATTCAATTTGACACGTACAATGATTTTCCAAATCGTGTTACCTGTGTAGTTCCTTGCCCAGCTGTGCGGCATAATAAGCGATCATGTCTTCTTCGATTTTATCGTAGCTGGCGTGCAGCAGGATGTTTTTGAAGGGGTCGAGATGTGCCAGTAACAAGCCATACACACGCTGATTGGGTGTGTGTTGACCGCCGCGCCGGATCATGCCGAAATCGTGTTTTAGACCCGTGAAAGCGGATAGGGGTTCAGTCCAATGGGTGGGTTTGCCGTAACGGCCGTCGACCACCTCCACCGCATCTCGATAATAGGTCACTTTCCAAACCATCTGCGTGCGCAGTTTTATGATCCAGATAATCAACCCCACCAGCAAAAGCAAAAAACCAGTAATGAAAAAGAGCGTCCACGCGGCCGAAATAAGACTAGAAATAAACACGATAAGCGTAGGAACCAGCAAAATACCCAAGGCCACCTTTTGCACCCTGTCCAGTCTAAATCCTGCTGGCGAGAGGATTGTCACTGTAAGCGGCCTGTCTTCGAGCCGGGTTTGTAAGGGGGCGGCCAGGACGATGGGGTTTTGTAAGATAGCTCGTTTAATTTTGCGTAACATTTTGTTTTCCAACTAAGTACAGACAACCATGCAATGCTGGATCGCTCGCAGCCGCGTCTCCTGACCGTGCCGCAATTTCATCCCGCAGAACATGATTGAATGCTCTTAACAAACTGCCAACATGTCCTAATTATTACTCGTGGCATAGGTGTAACCGGCCGCTTGCAGCAAATCGGCCACGATAGCACCGCCTTGCTCATTTAAGTGGATGCCGTCAAAACGCAGCAAGCCCTGCGCGTCTA
>CAYGMR010000399.1:0-4604 GCA_964350725.1 uncultured Ardenticatenaceae bacterium
CCACACCAAACTGGAATTCGAATGGGCCGACAAAGAAGCTCTTTATGGTCTCGGTTCGCATGAAGAAGGCATGTTCAACTTGCGAGGCCAGCGCCAATACCTATACCAACAAAATATGAAAGCGGTCGTGCCTGTACTTGTCTCCACGCGCGGATATGGCATTTTTGTTGACGGCTGTTCGCTGATGATATTTAACGACAATGCTGATGGCTCGTACATCTGGAGTGATGTTGAGGATGAACTGGATTACTACTTTATTTATGGCCCAGAATTTGACCATATCATTCAGGCGCTTCGCCATCTGACTGGTCAAGCACCAATGTTGCCCAAATGGGCATTTGGCTATATTCAGTCGAAAGAACGGTATATTGACCAGAATGAACTGATAGAGGTTGTCCAGGAATATAGGCAACGTGAGTTGCCCCTTGATTGTATTGTCCTGGACTGGCAATCGTGGACTGGTAACTTGTGGGGCCAAAAGACAATGGACCCGGACCGTTTTCCTGACCCGTGTCAGCTGACCGAAGATTTGAAGAAGCTGCATGCGCGTTTGATGGTGTCTATTTGGCCTACACTACGTCCCGGTGGCTCCAATTGGCAAGAACTACATGAAAACAGTTACTTACTGGGCAACCAGGCAACTTACGATGCCTTTAATCCAGATGCGCGTGATTGCTATTGGCGACAAGCAAATGAAGGTTTGTTTGCAAAAGGCGTTGATGCCTGGTGGTGTGATTGCACCGAGCCATTCGAAGCTGATTGGAAGGGGGCCGACAAGTTGGAACCAGAAGAAAGAATGTGGATCAATACCAATGAGATGAAGCGCTATCTTGATCCGGAAGTGATCAATGCCTATTCTCTGCTACATTCACAAGGAATCTATCATGGCCAACGGCTGGCTACGACACAGAAGAGGGTTGTCAACTTAACCCGTTCTGCCATGTTGGGGCAGCAACAATATGGCACGATAACCTGGTCAGGAGATATTGCGGCTAGCTGGGAAACATTGCAGAGCCAAATCGCTGAGGGTCTAAACTTTTGTGCAACGGGTATGCCCTATTGGACGACGGATATAGGTGCCTTTTTTGTGCAGCGCAAGCCAGACTTATGGTTTTGGAATGGAGATTATGACGATGGCGTAGCCGATTTGGGTTATCGAGAATTGTATGTACGTTGGTTCCAATTCGGTGTATTCCTACCGATGTTCCGCTCACACGGCACGGACACCCCGCGTGAAATATGGCGTTTTGGCGAACCCGGTGATTTGATTTACGAAACACTGAGAAAATTCCTCGAATTGCGTTACCGGCTGCTGCCTTATATTTACTCCCTCGCCGGAATGACGACACATGAGGCATATACCATGCTGCGTGCGTTACCTTTTGATTTTCGCAACGATCCGGCAACCTTTGACTGTGGTGGTCAGTTTATGTTTGGACCAGCATTTTTAGCCAGCCCGGTAACCCGTGCAATGTATTATACGAACGGTTCTTGGCCGGTTGAAAATGTTGACCGATCTTGGCCTGTGTACTTACCGGATGGCAGCGATTGGATAGATTTTTGGACAGATGAGTGCTATCATGGTGGTCAAACTATTGAAGCTAAGGCGACACTAGATACGATGCCTTTGTTCGTACGGGCAGGGTCAATCATTCCTATGGGACCGGTTCGGCAGTATGTAGATGATCAGCCGGACGCGCCAGTGGAATTACATATTTATCCAGGTGCAAACGGCCGTTTTATCCTTTACGAGGACGAAGGCGATAACTATAATTATGAAACCGGTGCTTACAGTACAATTTCCATCAGTTGGGACGATCAAGCCAAGCGCTTAACTCTGGGCAAACGCAAAGGGAATTATCCTGGCATGCTTGGAATCCGCATCTTCCACTTGTTCTTCCATGGTGAAGCTTTAAGTGCGGACGTAAAAGATAAGATTGACCAGGTCACTTACGAAGGGCATACCGTCGTAATTGATTTCAGAAAATAGTTACCCTCAATCAGGTCGGTGCTAATGAGAACAGACAACAAATAGAAAAAAGGGAGTCAATTGTGGCAAAGCGAGCGAAAAGTGGGAAAGTGACAATTGTTGACATCGCTGAGGCCAGTGGTGTCTCAGTGACCACGGTTTCACGCGTGTTAAACAACAAACCCGATGTCGCTGAAGAAACGCGGCAAAAAGTCTTAAATTTAATGGAAGAGCAAGGCTTTGCCCCTCAGATTACGTGGCAGCAGCTGCGCTCTGGCAAGAGCCCATTTATTGTGCTGAATTTTCCTCAGGACTTTAATCCACCTTCACAGGGGATTATTACTGCGGCGGCATTGGGCTGCGAAGATGCTGATTATTCGCTTAATCTAATCGTCAAATCGTTGGGTGACAATGAACTGTTGAATATCTTTCGCAGTGGGCAATCCGATGGGATGATTTTGATGGAAATTTTGCTCAATGACCCGCGCATAGAGTTATTGAAGCAGCATGAGTTTCCGTTTGTGATGATTGGTCGTTGTGCTGATAATACTGGCTTAAGCTACGTCGATATAGACATAGAAAAAGGCGTCGCCGATGCCTTTCAACACCTTTATGATCTTGGTCATCGTCAAATTGGCTTTGTATCTCTCGTGCAAGTGGTGGATGATAAAAAATACGGCTTTACTAACTGGGCTGTCAAAGGTTGTGAAAAAGCTTGTCAAAACCATGGATTGCCGTTTATCTGGCGAGTCGTTGATCTGAATACAGATAGTGCTAAGTCAGTCGTTCTGACTATGCTGGATGAAAATCCTGAGATTACAGCGATTGTGACACCACAACATTCTGGGGTACTGGGTGTACTCAAAGCTGTTCAAGAGAAAGGTTTACGAATCCCAGAAGATATTTCAGTAATTGGGCTTTTGGAGAATTCAGTGGGGGAATTGATCACTCCGCCACTGACAACAATCAATTTTCCAGCCCATGAGATGGGTTTAGAAGCCGCCAAGATATTGATTGGCCATTTAGAAGGGACAATTGATGGCCCTCGGCAAGTGTTGCTGCGCCCTGAGTTGATTGTACGCGGCAGCACAGGTCCTGTCCGAGCCAAACAATCTGGTTTGAAATTATCCTCGGGTTACGCTTAATCGTCAGACTACCTACCTATCAGTTGTTCCCATTTTGTTTAAATTTCGGCAGTATACGGCCGGTGCAATGCCGGTAATCTGTTTGAACACGCGATAAAACTGGGCGTAACTTCCAAATCCAGCTAACAACGCAGCATCCAGCATCGTCATGCTTTGCCCATATTGATATAGGTCCAAAAATCGTTCCAAACGACAATTATTACGAAAATCGGTTAGGGACACATTGGTTTGTTGCTTAAAAAGGCGACTGAGTCTGTGGGGGCTGAGACCAACTTTTTGTGCTAATGTGGTTAAATCATCACTTTTCAACCCATCATTTATGAGCTGGACCGTCTTTTCAACAGAAGGATGAACAAATTCTCCTAGGGATAGTGCACTTGCTTTTTGATACATTAACCAAGCCGAGAGTAAAATATAGCCAAGTCCAACATTGAAAAATGATAACTGTTTTTCAACCGCCACAACTTCTTGACAATTTTCCCAAAGTTTTTTTGCTTGCTGGTCGGTCAGGTAACGGCTGAAATTGCCTGGAGGATTATCTTGAAGTAATGTACTGGTCTGATCATCGGTACAGACTTGATGCAAATAATCAGGCTTAATCAATAATATCCACATTGCAAAATCTGGTGATTGCTCCAGCAAAATGTGATCTTGGCCTGGAAAAAGCCATAAGATAGAATGTGTGGCGATTTCAATTTTGCGACCATTAATCAAGTAAGTGCCTGACCCACGCACAACCAAATTGCACTCTAACTCATCATGTTTATGGGTGCGTACTGAGAAGGGACGTTTATCATAAAACCATAAGGCCCCATGATGGTTTGGAGGAAGTAGAAGATTTTGTTTCATCGACAAGAAATGATAAATATAGAGCGTTAAATGATAAGTCAGAACTTGAACTATAGCATACAATAATAACAGGGTGTTAAAAACGATTGTTTTAAAGGTTGACGACAATCATAACATAAAAAATCAATGAAACAGGGGAAGAGAAATGAGTCGGGAAGAAGAAATCCTGGATGGACTTTATGAGAATACATTAGAAGGCATTACACAGCCTGTTATTGATTTAACGAATGAAGGGGTAGAACTGGGCATGGATCCGCTTGTCCTTCTCTTCGACGCATTAATTCCATCTCTTGAGGAAGTCGGCCGATTGTTCGAAATAGGTGAATACTTTGTGCCGGAAATGCTTATTGCTGCCAAAGCGATGTCCGGTTCGATGAATATTTTACAACCTTTGATTGCTGCCAGTGGCGCTGAACCATTAGGCACGTTTCTCATGGGCACTGTAAAGGGCGACATTCATGACATTGGCAAGAATCTCTGCAATGTTATGCTTGAGGGTGCCGGTTTCAAGGTGATTGATATTGGCGTAAATGTTGATCCTGAGCGATTTGTTGAGGGGATTATCGAACATAAACCTGATGCAGTGGGTATGAGTGCTTTCTTGACCACGACTATGCCCATGTTTGGTACAACCATTGAGG
>CAYGMR010000399.1:4614-5633 GCA_964350725.1 uncultured Ardenticatenaceae bacterium
TCGAGAAAGCTGGCCTTCGTGACCAGGTTAAGATATTGGTTGGCGGTGCATCCGTCACGCAAGCGTATTCTGATGTTGTTGGGGCTGACGGCTTTGCACCTGATGCCAATTCCTGTGTACGCAAAGCCAAAGATCTGCTTGGCCTCCCTGTGTAAGAATTGGGCGTAAAGCGTACGAATGAAAACAATAGTAAGTTCGAAAACTAAAACTGTGATTATTGGACCAGAACGGCCGTTTACGATTATAGGTGAGCGCATCAACCCGACAGGCCGGAAAATTCTGGCAAAAGAACTGGCGGCTGGTGATTTAAGCCGCGTTGCAAAAGATGCTTTAGCACAAGTAGAAGCCGGTGCGCAGATATTAGATATAAATGCGGGCATACCATTGATTGATGAACCAGAAGTTCTGGCGAAATCTATTCAACTTGTACAATCTGTTACTGATGTTCCGATTTGTATTGATTCTTCAGTCGTCGCAGCATTACAACGTGGCCTGGAAGTGGTTGAAGGCAAAGCGCTTGTTAACTCAGTTACTGGTGAAGATGAAAGGCTGGATGCTGTCCTTCCTCTCGTCAAAAAACATGGTGCTGCGGTAATTGCTATTTGCAATGATGAAACCGGTATTTCAGAAGAACCAGACATTCGTTTTAATGTTGCCAAAAAGATAGTTGAACGTGCATTGGATTATGGAATCGCCCGTGAAGATGTAATTATCGATCCACTAATCATGCCGATAGGTGCCATACCTTCTGCTGGTCAGCAAGTATTTCGTTTATTACGTCGCATTCGAGAAGAATTAGGCGTGAACACAACTGGCGGGGCGAGTAACATCTCCTTTGGAATGCCTAATCGCCATGGCATAAACGCTCACTTTTTATCAATGGCGATTGCCTGTGGTTTAACCTCTGCGATTACGAATCCAATGGATGAATCCTTGCAGCAAGCTGTGCTAGCTGCTAATTTGCTGATGGGGCATGATGAAAATGCAGCCGCTTGGATTCGGGTTAATCGTAAGTCAGT
>CAYGMR010000400.1:0-5621 GCA_964350725.1 uncultured Ardenticatenaceae bacterium
TTAGATCGGCCGCTTTTTCCGGCCCGACAGCTTCAAGCAGCAGCAGCCGATCCAATTCACCTTCCCAATTAACCGACAATCCCCAGGCCAACACAGCTCCCCAAGTGACCGTATCAAAATAACTCCACGGCTCAGGTTTGTAGGCTAACAATGTAAATTCGGCTGGCAGATTCCCCTGGTTGATAAAGGCGTTGACCCCCGCCGAAAAAGCGTTGGCGATATCAATGGTGGCTGCATCTAAGCCAGACACATGGGCTTCTGCGACTCGCGTCCACCCCATAAATCGAGCAAAGCGATCTGAGCCTAACCCGGATGATCCTACAATTTCGCTGATACGGCCGCTGCCTAAACGCCGATTGATATCCATCTGGAAAAGACGATCTTGGGCATGGGTATATCCCTGAGCAAAAAAGAGATCCTGTTCAGATTGGGCATAAATATGTGGAACACCCCATTTGTCGCGGATAATTTCAACTGGTTTCTGCAAGCCTTCGGCCTGGATACGGCCGTGGCGCGGTGGCAACGGCCGCTGCCATAAACGCTGCAAAGCCACTTTGGCACCAACCGCACCAGCGACAGCGACAGCTGCGGGCAACAGCCAATCGGTCGGTCTCGTAAAAGTGGGTCGCGAGATTTTCATGGTCTAATCAAAAAGGCGCACAACAATCGTGCCATAACGGGGACAATCAAGACGACAGCGGCTCCTTGAAATCATACAACCCATTTTCCACTCGCCACTGCAAACCACAAGCAGAGCAAGGCAGGTACTCATCTGTGCAAATATCCAAAGGAGTTTTACATGCTGGACAGGCAAAGAATTGACCCGGAACGGCCGTTTCTCCTGGCCCAAAACGACGATTTCCCACAAACACACTTGGCGACAACTGCCACCAATCACCTGTGAGTTGGGCAAAGCTGTCAGCAGCAACCAACAATTTAGTTGGCACAACCCGCTTCACTGGCTGCAAGCGAAAATGCGAAACCGTCAACATACGCCCAGACGTAAAACCAGCGATGGCAAGCTGTTCACGAATCCAACGGGGATGAAAATCGTAGTTCAACTCAACAAATTCCACAGGCTCAAGCGCAAATGGCGACCAAGATTGACGCTTTGTCGCATAGCGTGCCATGGCCACAAGATTGTGTTTGCTAGCAAATTCGAGCACATAATGCCCGTGTGGCCGTGTAATCCGATGTAGTTCCTGGAACAAGGCTGGTGCATCGGCGGCATGATGCAATGTGCGAATTTGGACGAGCGTATCAAAGAGACCCTGTACAAAAGGCATCTGATACCAGTTACCGGCCACATACACAAAGCGCGGGTCATCACCAAACATTTGCTGCGCCTCACGCAGTAACGAGCGCGAATAGTCGAAAAGCACCACCTTGTCATAGCCGCGATATTCATCAGCCAGGCGCCCAAAGCCAGCACCAATCTCGATTAACGTGCCGCCACGTGCTGGCATTAAGCGCCGCAAAGCGACGCGTTCAGCTTGATCTTCATAATCACGCCCCTGACCTTCCCAAAAACGGGTACGATAATCAGAGCCTTCATAATCACATACGGGTGTTTTTTCTGTCATAACTTATTCTTCACAATTTTTTCTCAATTTTTGTATGCTAACATGGTTTAGGTAAAGTGCAAACCGGACAAATCGAGCAAAAATGTTTCCCGGGAAACATTGCAGATAGTTCAAAACCCTTCATTTTGTTTCCCGGGAAACAATCAAAAGCACGCACAGAAGCGTTGTTAATACAAGACAAAGCATCAAGTAAAACGCCACGCACGCAATCTAAATTGTAGGCTTTACGTATGATAGGGTTTCAAGTAGAATAATCAAATACGTTCTACACCTGTTTATGGATTCATTTACTGCAACGAGCAACCACATGAGTAACGATGCTGCTGTTTTTCTTGACCTCGACAACCTAGCAATTGGCGCAAAACAAGCCAACTTGGTCTTCGATATCAATTTAATTTTGAAACATATCAAAGAAATCACAAACGGCCGTATTGTCTATCGTTATGCCTGTGGTGCAGCACAACAAAATCAAGGGTTATTACAGGAGCTTGCGCAAACTGGCTTTCATGTCCAATCAGCTACCCCATTAAACAATTTCAATAAAAATCTAGCTGATATGCAAATCGTCGTCACAGCAATGGAAACTTTGCTAGATGGACATGATTACAAAACCTATGTCCTGTTAAGTGGCGACCGCGATTTCACACCCTTGGTGCAATCGTTACGCAAACGCAGCAAATACGTGATTGGTTTGGGGGTAAAACACACGACCAGTGCCAGTTTAGTGGAGCTGTGTGACCAGTATGTCTTCTATGAAGACATCGTCCCACAAAGCGATAGCAGCAATCTTGATACACGGTCGTTGTTAGAAAAAGCGTTGGCAGATGTATTGCGGCATAACAGTCGCGAACGCGCCAGTGTGCTCACACAACGCATGATGGATTTGAGCAAGGGTGCATTTGATCGCAGTGCCTATCCAGAAGGTACCTTCACGAAATTTCTGGAACGTTTTCCTGATTTGGTTCAGATAGAGCAAGATGACACCACAATTTATGTGAAAAAACCGGGATCTCTGCCAGATCGGCCGTTGCACCAAATTTATCGCAGTGGCCTAAAAAAACAACGCTTGCGCATTGTGCTGCCCCCTAAATCACGATTACTGCTGCTGCGAAAGATCATCACCATCATAAATCAAAACCCACAATTAAAATGGCGCGAACTAGCAGACTCGCTCACCTATCAGGTCAACAATGAAGCGCTAGAAATCTCCAAAAATCTCATCAACTCAACTATGCTTATTGCACGACAATCTGGCATCATACGCACTTTAAAAGCATCATCACTGGCGGCGGCACCCGTTGTGCTTGAAATTAATGGTCCACAAATTTTCCAAGAAGCTGTGTTGCTGTGTGATCGCACTTATCTACAGGCGATTCTCAATCTGCCTGAACCATTTGACGTTGAAGAAGCCGCCATCGCCCTGTATGAAAAAGCAGGGTATGTGCCATATCTAAAACAACAATTAAAAGTGCTTGAAGCCAGGAACTAAGCCTTGAACCAAGTGCCGCCAGGATAAAATTATAAGCGTATCAAATCCCTGTGGCCCAAACCCAACCGGTTATCAATAAAATAAAGTTGATCTGGCAGCAAGCGATACCAATTCATACGCAACAAGGCCGCTTGCATATTTGCATCCGCATTGGCAATAAAAGGAAACCGCTGCTGATAAAAAGCGACGGCTTTTTGCTGTGCATCGTCATGCAACAAGACTATAGTCCCTTCTAATTGAATCCCCTGAATCGCCGGCCAATCTTTGTAATCCTCCTGGATTGTGGCCGCCACGTGGGGGTTCTGTGCGATATTTTGGGCATGGCGCGTATGTGCAGCCGAGATGAAATAAAACAAAAATTCGTCGGCAGCATAAAACACGGCCGCAGCCCAGACCCCGTTATCGCCCACGGTTGCCAAGGTCATCACTTGGTGTGTTCGAATATACGTCAGAGCCAAAGCACGTGGATCACGTGTCATTTTGCGGATTGCCTCCTTGCCAACGTGTAAATAAATCTTGGGGCAGCGCAATGTCTAAAATATCCAACACGCGGTTAACGGTTTGATTGATAATATCATCAATGGTCTGGGGTCTATGATAAAACGCTGGCATGGGCGGCAACAGAATCGCACCATACTCAGTTACCTGTGTCATTAAGCGCAAATGGCCGAGATGGAGCGGGGTCTCACGAGGGGAAAGTACAAGACGACGCCGATCTTTGAGGACGACATCTGCTGCACGCAGCAATAAGTTGTCGCTAAATGAGTTGGCAATGCCAGCTAATGTTTTCATAGAACATGGCAAAACAACCATCCCGTCCGTTTTAAAAGATCCTGATGCGATACGTGCAGCAATATCCTTAAACCGATAATTGACATCGGCCAACGCGTGGACGGCATCTGGAGTGTAGTTTGTTTCAAGACCCATCGTTATGCCTGCGGCATGACTCATCACCAAGTGTGTTTCAATTTCAGGCAAATCGCGCAAAACTTCCAAGAGACGAATGCCATAAATAACGCCACTGGCACCAGATATACCGACTATAATCTTTTTCATAGTTTTTCTTATCACCCTTCATTTTCAAAGGAACGGGTATAATAGGAGTCAACAAATAAGTTTTCAATCATGCCATTCCTGCGCAGGCAAGAATCTAGAAAAATGGATATTCGCCTGCGCGGGTATGACAAGTCATTCATGCACCCGTATAATAGGCATTATACATGATAAAAAAATATAAAGAGGATCCAATGAAGACAAATTTCATCGCAGACTTACAAGCTGGCACGACCTTAGATAATGAGCCGTTTCTGTTGCACGATTTAGTACGACGCAAGACAAAAGACGGCCGTCCTTATCTCCTATGTACGCTGCGTGACAAAACAGGGCAGTTAGGCGGCGTTTTCTGGGATGTACCAGATTATATTGATAGTTGGACCAAAGCCGGGTTGGTGATTCTTGTGACCGGGCGCCTCACTAATTACAAAGAGGCCTTGCAACTTAATCTCACTGATATCAATCCAGCAGCCCAAGTTTCTATGCGCGATTTTTTGCCATCTAGCCAACGTCCAAGTGTGGGTATGCTAGCCGAATTAAGAATGCGCATTGAGTCACTTGAGCAACCTTGGCAAACGTTAGTGTCCACAATTATGCTGGATGAAGCACTTTTACCTCTTTTGCTCGATGCCCCAGCAGCACGCGGTATGCACCATGCCTATATTGGCGGATTACTTGAACACACCTTGAGTATGGTCGCGATTGCAGATATGCTGGCCGGTCATTATGATTATGTCAACAAAGACCTGCTAGTTAGCGGAACTTTATTACATGACATCGGCAAAACTATCGAGTATACACTTAGCGGGGAATTTGGTTATTCAGAAGACGGCCGTTTAGTCGGCCATATCGTGCGCGCCATTGTGATGGTAGAAACGGCCGCTGCACAACTCAATTTTCCTGAAGACGACTTGCGCCAACTCATTCACCTGATCGCCTCCCATCATGGCACACAAGAATGGGGCTCACCCGTTGTGCCTAAAACGCTAGAAGCCATTTTGCTGCACCAAACCGATTTATTAGACAGCCGCGTGCAAGGGTTTATGGATCACATCCACAATGACACTGCTGGCGAAACCTGGACAGCAAAAAGCAGCCCCATGTTCCGCACTGAGCTGCGTCGCCCTGATAATATGCCATCATCTTAAAATTTCACCACAGAGATCACAGAGGGCACAGAGGATTATACGCACCTCTTGATGCTCTTTGTGTCTTTGTGGAAGAAAAGCCCTGAGTATTATGTCAACTTTACATCTGGTTTACGACTCTACCTGATACACAAAAAATAGCGGCTGCCCATTATCCGAGAGGATTTCCTGAACAATCCCTTCAGGGTAAGCAGCTTGTACATGTGCCATCTCGGAGACACGCTCAGGTAAAAATACAAACATTGCCGGGCCAGCGAGCGTCCACGAGGGTGGACTAGTGAGCGGGTCGGCAACATCTTCAGCGTGCATTTGCGGCGCCAGGTAAGGGATCGTCGATAAGCTGAAATA
>CAYGMR010000401.1:0-4860 GCA_964350725.1 uncultured Ardenticatenaceae bacterium
TGCAACCGTGCTGCCCACGCGCAAAGATGTTGATCCCCAAAACTTTTTACCTTCTAGTCGTTCGGTGGCTTTCCTCAAATCTGCCTGGGAGTCGGTGGGGGGCTACCCGGAATGGCTCGATTACAGTGAAGATTTAGTTTTCGACATGGCCTTACGTGATGAATATGGAGCATTCCCGTTTGTAGGCACGGCCGTTGCCTACTTTCGCCCACGCGGCAGCCTGCGTGCCTTCTTCCGCCAATATTACAACTATGCCCGCGGTGATGGCAAAGCCAATCTATGGCCAAAACGGCACGCCATCCGTTACTTAACCTACCTACTGGGACTGCCACTCATCTTGCGCCTTATCTGGCATGAGAAATGGCAAGGTTGGCTCTTCCTACTTCTCGGCATCAGTGCTTATTCACGACAACCAGCGACGCGCCTCTGGGACAGCACCTGGGGCTGGCATCCCCCGTCACGCGCACGTGCCTTTGCCCTCATTCCTATCATTCGATTTGTCGGCGATGTAGCCAAAATGCTCGGCTACCCGGCAGGTATCTGGTGGCGCTTACGCAATACGGGCAAAATCAACCGATAATCCCCTAAATAATTAGTTAACTCGCTTGACTCGCTAAATTGCGGGTGTTAATATCGCTACAAATGCCGACGAATATCGTCGGCATTTTTCGAGTAACTATGATTATAGAACGTAAATCTCCACGGCATCCCCGACAAGGGCCATCATGCCTGCTCATTATCTTTGTCACGATTGGCATTGCAGTCAGTCTATTTGTGATCCAAAATCGTGACGATGTGCGCAATGTAATCATTCCGACACCTACTCCCGAACCCACACGCTCAGCAACTGAATATGCGATGTTGGCTGAATTGAGCAAAGAAGATAATGAATTCGATGAAGCCATTGAGTTTTATGAAGAAGCCCTTGCCTTAGATGCTACCAAGCCAGAATTCTTTATTCGCTTGATAGATTTATTGGTCAAACAAGGTGAAGCCGAAAAAGCAGTCGAAAAAGCGGAACAAGCCACAATTCTAGCCCCAGAAAATGATAAGATATGGACGGCCGCAGCTGCTGCTTACTTGGCAAATGGCGATCGCCTTGGCGATCAGGGCGATTTCAGCGGTAGCAATATTCAATACGCTACCGCTAACCAACACGCCACCCGCGCCCTAAGCATCAATCCCGAAAATGCAACCGCCATGGCTTATGCAGCGGCAGGCTTAGTGTTGCAAGGCAATGCAGACTTATATGAACAAGCGCAAGAGTTAGCTGACACTGCCATCTTCCTCGAACCTAACAATCCAATTGCGCGTCTTTATATGGCCACGGTTTTTACTTATCAAGGGTTTTACCCGGCTGCCTTAGAACAATATCAATTGGGCTTGCAAACCGATCCGACCAATGCCGCTCTGCATTTTGGCCTGGCTTATAATTATTATGGCGACGGCCGTATCTCTGATGCCATTATTAGCTTAGAAGACGCACTAGCCGCCGATCCGACCAATGCAGCGGCCTATGACGGCTTGGCTCATATGTACATTCAATTAGGTGATGCGCCATTGGCCGAAAAAAATGCGTTAGAAGCCGTCAAACTAAACCCCAATATCGCGCGTGCACAAGGACGATTAGGAGAAGCCTACTTCCGCCAAAACAACTACTTCACTGCTATCCCACCATTGGAACGAGCCGTTGAATTATACGGTGAACCTTCCGACCTTACCGCACGCTTCTTCAATATGCTGGCAACAGCCTATATCCGCAATGACTTGAACCAAGAAAGTTGTCAAAAAGCGATTCCCCTCTTTCAACAAGTCCTCAATGTAACTTTTAACGAACTAACCATTGAAAGCGCCCAAGAAGGTCTAGACGAATGTCGCCGCGTCGAGCTTGAAACGATACCATAGGAACACTGCAATCGTTTTCACCTTATACCCTTATAACCTTGCATCCTTGCAACCTTGCAACCTTAACGGTTTCTTAGCACTCACCCCCACTAAGTGCCAAAACATGCTTGACATCCATAATTTCTATGCTACAATTTTTTTGTGTTGTTAGCACTCTGCCTATGCGAGTGCTAAAAGTTTGAAAAAAGAGTAATTATTTTGCTCAAATACCTCAACGTTAACACCATTTATTTTACACAAACCGTTAAAATATTTCACAAGGAGATAGTTGACTATGTCTACTACACTTAAACCGCTTGGCGATCGTTTGGTCGTCGAACCTCAAGAGCAAGAACAAAAAACGGCTTCCGGCTTAGTACTGCCAGAAACCGCCAAAGAAAAGCCACAGCAAGGCGTCATCGTCGCTGCTGGCCCCGGTCGTCGTGACGATGATGGCAAACGCATCCCATTGGATGTTGCTGTTGGTGACACTGTGTTATACGCCAAATATGGCGGCACAGAAGTCAAAATTGACGGCAAAAAAGTATTGATCCTCAAAGAATCCGACGTCCTCGCGATTGTTGGTTAATAGACACCAAGTTATACATTTACGGAGATTTGAAACATGGCTAAACAACTTGTTTTTTCTGAAGACGCCCGTCGCAAATTAAAGACAGGCATTGACACGGTCGCAACGGCCGTATCCACCACCCTCGGCCCCAAAGGTCGTAATGTGGCAATTGACAAAAAATTCGGCGCCCCCACCATCACCCATGACGGTGTCAGCGTAGCTAAAGAAATTGAACTGGAAGACCCCTTTGAAAATATGGGTGCCCAGTTATTTAAAGAAGCTGCCATTAAGACCAACGACATCGCCGGTGATGGCACAACCACCGCCACAGTCCTGGCACAACACATGGTGCATGAAGGACTCAAAAACGTCGCCGCTGGCGCTAACCCAATGCAGCTCAAATTGGGTATCGAAGCTGGCACCGCCGCTTTAGCCGCTAAGATTAAAGAAATGGCCGTCAGCATCGACAGCTACGAAGAAATCGCTTCTGTCGCCTCCATTTCTGCTCAAGACCCCGCCATCGGCCAATTAATTGCCGAGGTGATGGACAAAGTCGGTAAAGACGGCGTCATCACTGTGGAAGAGTCCAAAGGGTTGGAATTTGAAACCGAATACGTCGAAGGTATGCAATTCGACCGTGGTTACATCAGCCCCTATTTCGTCACCGATTCCGACACCATGGAAGCGGTTATTGAAGATGCCTACATCCTGATTCATGACAAAAAAATCAGCTCTGCCCAGGACATCGTCCCGATCCTCGAAAAACTTGTCCAGATCGGCAAAAAGAACCTGGTCATCATCGCTGAAGATATCGACGGCGAAGCCTTGGCTACCCTCGTACTCAACAAATTGCGCGGCATGATCAACGCCTTGGCCGTGAAAGCACCAGGTTTCGGCGATCGCCGTAAAGCGATGTTGCAAGATATCGCCGTCTTGACCGGTGGCGAAGTTATCACCGAAGAAATGGGCCGCAAATTGGACAGCGTCCAGATTAATGACCTGGGTCGTGCTGCCAAAGTCGTCTCCACCAAAGATGACACCACTGTCGTCGATGGTTCCGGTGAAGAAAGTCAAATAAACGGCCGTGTCGAACAAATCAAAATCGAAATCGACCGTTCCACTTCTGACTACGACCGTGAAAAATTGCAAGAACGTCTGGCTAAATTGGCTGGTGGCGTGGCTGTAATTCGCGTCGGTGCTGCGACCGAGGTCGAGTTGAAAGAAAAGAAACACCGCGTCGAAGATGCCTTGAGCGCCACCCGCGCTGCTGTAGAAGAAGGTATCGTCCCCGGTGGTGGTGTGGCTCTGTTAAATGCATTGCCCGCGTTGGATGATGTCGAAGTTGCCGCAGGCGACCCCACAACGGGTGTTGGCATTCTGCGCACCGCATTGATTGCGCCGATGCGCAAAATCGCTGAAAACGCCGGCATGAACGGCGACGTGATTATTCAAAATGTTTTGCGTGCCCAAGCAGAAGCTGGCGACAACAAAATTGGCTACAACGTCTTGAGCGACAGCTACGTCAACATGATCAAAGCTGGTATCATTGACCCAGCCAAAGTAACCCGTGGTGCATTGGAAAATGCAGCCTCCATCGCCGCGATGATCTTGACAACCGAAGCACTGATCACCGATTTGCCTGAAGAAGACGCACCCATGATGCCACCAGGTGGCGGTATGGGCGGTATGGGCGGTGGCATGGGCTTCTAAGCCACAGCCGCTTAAATCACACCAAACAAAAAGGCCCCTCAATTGAGGGGCCTTTTTTCGTTTCACCAACACATCTGGTAGGGGTGGGACAGGCGGGCAAGGCGCTGGCAATGTAGAAATACACCTTCTCCCACCTATCTCACCCACAACGATAATGTCTAACACCCGGACGAGACGATTGGGAGAAAAAGTGATTCGCGTGGTCAGCATAATCCCCCAATCGTCCCGTCCCGACAGCAACGCCTATGGTTTTCGAATTCACCAAAACATCCGGTAGGGGTGGGACAGGCGGGCAAGGCGTTGGCAATACAGAAATACACCTTCTCCCGCCTGTCTCACCCACAACGCCAGCCACCACAGTTGCCGTCGATGGCCAATACGCGGGTGAGACGACGCGGGGAAAATGCCATTTGGTTTCGTTAATCGCCAACCCGCGTCGTCCCACCCCTACATCCATGTTTTTGGTTTTCGAAATTACCGCATCATCCGCCAACGACGTCCATCATCTGCAATTGCCATCGATGGCCGACACACGTTGTCGCGAGCACATACGGGCGTGAAAATTGATGGCAAACATCGCCTGTACAGCAATCATAATTCTCAATCATCCCACCCCTACATCAATTCATCTGATTTCAATTTCACCAAAACATCCGGTAGGGGTGGGACAGGCGGGCAAGGCGTTGGCAATACAG
>CAYGMR010000401.1:4960-5602 GCA_964350725.1 uncultured Ardenticatenaceae bacterium
ACCACAGTTGCCGTCGATGGCCAATACGCGGGTGAGACGACGCGGGGAAAATGCCGTTTGTTTTCGTTAAATGCCAACCCGCGTCGTCCCACCCCTACATCAATACATCTGGTTTCAATTTTACCGACATGCCTGGCGTTCTTCGATGCCAATTGCGTTTAGATATTCCAACAATTTATCTTCATCCAACCAACCACGTGACATGGGGCCAGCACAGGCAATTTCCACCAATTCGTTAATTTCCATTTCATCGACGCCCCGACCACCCATGGCGTGCAGCCAGGCCAGATCATAAAAATACGCCTGACCACCATTGTCTAACAAAGTCAAACCATTGTTGTCCGGTGAAAACATTGTACGCTCCTCGTATTTAGCACCGAAATTGGAAAAGTCTGCCATGTTAAGCTGTAGTTTTGCTAATCGAGTCAGGCTATCAAAATCGAACAATTCACTCTCACCACTAAAATTCGAAGCCAATATAAAAGCAGGTGTTTCAACTGAGCTAAAGGTGACCCAATCCACATCCCTCGCCAACTCTGTCAGCAAAGCGCCATCGGCCGTCTGTCGTATTTCGCCCGGTGCAGATACATATCCAACCACAAATATGGTTTCAGCTTCATCCGAGCTAAAGTTGACCCCATC
>CAYGMR010000402.1:0-5568 GCA_964350725.1 uncultured Ardenticatenaceae bacterium
GGATGATTTTGAAGACATGCGTTGGTGGCAAGATATGCCGAATGATGCGCACAAATTGCGTGAGCAAGAATTCCTGTTTGCCAACCATCCGCGTGAACGGGTGAGCTGGTATCAGGCAATGGCTTTTTGTAAATGGCTCAACGACAAGCTGGCTGATGATATCGAGATTAATTATCAATGGGAAGTGGCGGCGCGTTATAACGACGGCTGTATCTATCCTTGGGGCGATGATTTTGAGGCGACCAAAGCCAATACCCACGAAGGCGAGCCCGTTGGCCAAACAACGGCTGTTGGCATGTACCCAGCAGGCATGCAGTCAGCCTTAAAATTGTATGATCTGAGCGGCAATGTGTGGGAATGGTGTCGCAATAAATATAGTGATCTTGCCATGGAAACCGCAGATGAAAGCGGAGATTCGCGCGCCCTGCGCGGTGGGTCGTGGAACGGCCCCGTCAACGTCGCTCGCGCGTCCGTCCGCTACAACAATCAACCGAGCCCCCGCCACTCCCACTACGGTTTTCGGCTGGTGTGTGTGCGCGTGGTCGCCCATCTCATTGAACCCTGAACCGCAGGGTCGCCTTTTGCGACATCTCTGCTTCCGGCTGGCGAGTGGTAACGAGTCCAGCCCTTTTCGCGCAAGCGCGATTACGAAATTTTTTTCGGCGCAACTGCTCAAGACCGTGTCTCACTTCGGCATACTCAGTGCAGGCCCTGCCATGCCCGTTTTCTTTCAACCAGGATAATTGGTAGGGGCGGGATGACGCGGGGTTACTTCATCGAAAACATAAACCCTTTTCTCCGCGTCTTCTCGCCCTTTTCATAGCGCACACAACAAGGCGAGACAGGCGGGAGACGCAGCTTTTCTACATGGCAAGCTATTTCCCCGACTGTCCCGCCGCTACCAAACAACCACCAGATAAATGTTTTGGAGTGGGAAAGGGTGTATTTTCAGTTAACTACACGAATTTTATATTGGAATATGGGATATCTTGTTCAATACGTTGTTTGCGATCTTTGAGGTAATTAATTGTCCAGGGATTGTTTATCAGGCCAGGCATGTCACTGTCGCGCTGTAAAATGGCATAGAGGTCGATTTCGCGCAGTTTCATGAAGGCGGGAATTTCTTGCAGCCAAACCGGATCGAGGCTGTTTTCTTGACAGTAACCCGCCCAAAATAAGTTCCAGAAATGTTGACCAAACGCGTCTGCATCCTCGCGATTGGTGATGGCATAAAACACAACCATAGCCAGATCATAGACAAACCAGGAATAAACACAGTCATCAAAGTCAAAGAGTGTGATATCGCCAGTGTCATCCACAAAAAAGTTGCCGGCATGTGCATCCTGGTGAATTAGACCATAGGAATCTGGGTCTTTAGGCAAAGCATACAAATAGTCGAGGAGATCAGCATAACGGTCGCGAATGGGTTGGTCAACGGGGCTGAGCCACTTGGCAACCTCCATGTTGATGGGGTCATTCCATTCAGGGCGCCGCCAGGTTGGGTCTGACGGCTGGTAGGTTTTGGATAGTTTATGAATACGGCCGATTAAACGGCCGTATTTCACAAACAACTCATCATTCCACTTGTCACCACGCGGAGGTTCTCCTTTGGCACACACAAAAGCCGTCGCCAAAAAATCTTGCCCTTGCCCGTCAGGGATCACTTCAATCAGACGACGATTTGTTGAGTAAACTGCCGATGCTACCCCGGCTCCACCTGCCGCCAGATAGTTGATCCAATCCACCTCGCCCAAAATCAGCGGGATTGAACGACGATGGGTATGGCCGATGCGTAGGATAAAATCGCCATCCTCGCGGCTAAATGCATACATAAATCTCTCAAAGCCAGCTAACAATTGGATATGATCCGGGCTGATGCCATAGGCTTGCATGGCTGCTTGCAAAATGTCATCATGATAACGATCGCGTATATATTTTTCCATTGTGATTCACCACACGAAGACAACAACGAATGTAGGAAAAAACGAATTCGTTCCATCCTAAACTTGTGCTGAGCTTGCCGAAGTATTCGTTGTCGCCATCTCAATTTGAACAGTAACTAAGCATCTTTTGTACCACAAATTTAGGCTGGCTGCATACACCAATCGATCAGACGACGCACAAAATCGCCGGTCGGATACCGTTTGGAATCATGTCGCCAACGTGGCACTTTAATCTCTTTTGAACCCGGGGCACGTGGAAAAAGCGGCCCTTCTATGTGCAGACGGGCATGGGGATCGCCTGTCTGCGGGATATGGTAATGGACGATGAATTTTTTGTTTGTCGAGATGATATGGAGCACCCGTTCCGGTTCGGAATGCTCCACGAAGCCAGCGTCAGCTTTGGTGATACGGCCGTCTCGAACAACCCACAAATATTGGCGTCCACCAGCCTTTACTTTACGCATTCCCTTTTTATTAACTGCCATCTGTCACCCAATATAAGATGCTCGGTAAAAAGATACAAACACGGTCAGAAAAGAATGCAAACAAAAAAATCATCAAATTCCTTTCCGTCCGTGTTTATAAAAGTTTTTTGCCATGTTTTTTATCGACAACTATTTGATAAATGTCTAATTCGTGAAAATCGTGCAATTCGCGGCAGATTTTGGGCTTTGTCAATCTGATTCCCAATACGCAGACGCATCAGCTAACTTGCTGTCGTCATCTTCATCTACAAACTGCGCCCACATCTCATCTAAAATCTGCTGTGGGTCACAACGCACACCTTGACGCATAAAAAAATCACAGATACGTTGGATATCGCGACCCAGAATCTGATAGGCATCTGGATTGACACGACTGCCACGAAAGTGAGTTTCTTTGCTGACTGTGCTGTTGACAACCTGCGGGAAATCTATCAGTGTGATGTCGCCATTCCAATAAAGTATGTTATAAGCAGAAAGATCGCCATGGATACGGCCGTATTCCAACATCAAGCTGATATTGTCCAGCGTCTTGCGAAAAAGAGGCAAAACCTCCTCCGCTTCCAATCGCACCTCGTTTAGTGTAGGGGCTGCACCGAAGGCATCACCCACATACCCCATCAAAATTGCATTGTCACTGGCAGCGATCGGTTTAGGAACGGCCGCACCAACAGCATTCAAAAATTGTAGGGTTGTATATTCATACATCAGCCAGGAAGTATGTGCAACCTGAGCACCAAAGGTGGTTTTTTTGCCCAACGCACGCAGCAGACGGGTGTCAGTTGCTTTTACGGGACGGCCGTCTTGTGTGAGGGTCGGTCTGCCTTGCCGGTATTGTTTATCATTACGCAAATTGCGGAAGATGCGCGGTCGATAGACCTTCGCAGCCAGCCAGTCAAAACCAGTTGCCGGATGCGCCGCACAGCGATACACATTGGCCTCTTTACCCCCTTTAATTTGGGCATCGACATCATTGATCAACTCTTGCCCATAAAATTCTTGCAACGAACTCATCAGCCAGCCAGCTTCATGCTGTGAAGGTGTGTATGTCGTTTGGAAGCCGCCTTCAAGGCCAATAGTTTCGGCAACTTCGGCACTGCTTTCTTGGTATGTCTTTTTATCGAACTGAACTTTTGGTTTACGTTTACGCCGCGCTTGGCGATCATGCTTGATTGGATCGAAATCGTCTTCATAAGCGGCGTATGTTTCATAATAATCGTACTTATCCATTGGTATGGGGTGTCCTTGTTTTTGCCACGGATCATCACGGATGTACACGGACTATCGCTGGCTGTATGTCATCAATATTTAGTTTATGGGACAATTGGTGAATGAATAAGGGGTTGTGGGGTGGCAACGGCCGTAATAACCTGACAAATGACCAGTTAGATCATATGACAGACAGTGACACATTTACGCACGGTGTTTAGGTTCTGGTTCTTGAGATGGGGTTCTTGTTCGCGTTCGTAGTGACGGCTTTAGCCGCTTCACCACTGAAGTGGTTACTACAAACTACTTGAAAATCTTGCTTTACAAAGCACCTAGGGTCTTGCTATGTTCAGAACAGGTGTACCCACACAACGCCTTATTACAATTTCGACTTGTTCAATTATTCTTTTTTGCATCATGCAGTACCTCCTGAAAATGATGAATGCTACGGGATGAATTATAAATTTTCATCCAACGTACTGTATTTATGTGGTCAAGTGACCGCGAACAGTCTACCATAGGTAAAGGTAGGCCGTCAATAGGCAATAATGTGATTTATGGGAATACAGCAAATGTACAAGTGGGTTCAAGAGATCAGAGAGCGTGTCGTGCTTTCCAAAAAAACACAGCGCATGACGCAATACGCACTATTTGGAGCTATCTTTTGGCTTTGTTTGAGTCTATCTGGAAATGCCCATGCGCAAGAAAGTGACCCAGCGTATACGATCCAAATTGGTGACACGTGGGCAGCACTGGCACTGCGCACGAATCAGCCAGAAGCAGATTTGCGTGCAGCTTATGGCTCTATCAATCAACAACAACAGCCAGCAGTTGGGCAGCTTATCGACCTACCCACTGGCCCAGTCCAGCGTGGTCGTTTAACACGGCCGTTGCACGGGGGACTTTTGGAAATAGCGGCAGGCAACAACCGCTCCCCCTGGCAGCTTGCAAAATCACAAAATTTAAACCATCCCTACCAGCCCGTATTGATGCAACCGGTGATCCAAACCGGCAGTTTCCCACTGCGGGAAGCGCCCCCCGGTTTTGAATGGTTGGACCTTGCCCCTACGCCGCCAGAGCCGGGTGAAGCGCTTGCGATACGCGGACAAGCAGATGAGACGTCCATCACTGTCCAGCTTAATCAAAGCGCGTGGAATGTGGGACGCAACGGCCGTGCCTTGGTTGCTATTGGTGCGACGGGAGCCTTCTTCAATAACAAACCAGCTGAATTGTCTATTTATGGGCAAGATGACCCCGCCTGGAGCCAACCCATTCTTTTTGCCCCTGGCGACTGGACCTATGAAGAAATCACCTACAGTGGCACAGCAGGCCTTATTTCTGATGAGGATATTTTTGATGAGCGTCAATGGCTACGCGAAATTTGGTCGCAAGCATCGCCACAACCGCTGTGGCAAAGTGCTTTCCGCATCCCGCTTGACGATTTTGTCGAGATCAGTTCACTCTATGGCGCACGACGTGCCTACAACGACGGACCATATGACCGCTACCACGAAGGGGTTGATTTTAGCGCTTATGGCGGCACACCCGTTTATGCAGCGGCTGACGGCATTGTAGCTGTGGCCGATTTCCTCAAGGTACGCGGCGGCACAGTCATCCTTGAGCATGGTTTAGGCGTGTACACAGGCACGTACCATCTCTCCGAAATAACGGCCGTGCCGGGACAAAGCGTCAAGCAAGGCGATCGGATTGGTGCTGTGGGCACAACTGGCTTATCAACAGGCAATCACCTACACTGGGATTTTTTGATCGGGACTGTGTGGGTAAACGGCCGTAGTTGGCTGGATAATAACCTCGCTTGTTGGCTCCTTGCTGGCTTAAAAACACCCTGCTACTCTAAAGAAACTGAACTTTGGCAAAAGTCAATTAGACAGCAAGACTATCAATAACACTACTTTCACTGTTCACAAGAATAG
>CAYGMR010000403.1:0-5565 GCA_964350725.1 uncultured Ardenticatenaceae bacterium
TGGTTGCCTTCTGCATTTAAGAAATCTGCAAATTGTGCATTTGTAACTTCATATTTAGCAATCCAAAATGCATCCAGAGAGACTTCATGCTGCGGCTGTTCATTGCTTTGTGCAAGTGGATCAATCTCCGAGTTACTGCCCATCAAAAAACTGCCCGCCGGTACAAATACCATTTCCGCATTATCAAGTGGACGTGTCCAAGTGGTACCCATAATTGCGTCTGATGGTGGTAACAAAGCAATAGTTGTTGGGGTAGTGATTGCACTCTGGGAATCACGTAACCGCCACCCGCCAAAGCCCCCAAATAATAATCCCAATAACAAAGTCGCGCCTCCCACAATCGCTAGAATGCGCCAAAAAGAATTGCGTGGAACAGCTGCAGCAGCTTGCTGTTCCAGGGCTGTCACGTCGATGCCATCTGTCGTTTGTAAATAATAACGTGAGGCGTCTTTATAATCTGGCTGCACGTTCATGACCGCCAACAGCAAACGTTGGGCGGTCGCTGCGTCACTGGTTTTCAGCGCACCCAACGCTTGATTATATTTTTGCTGTAAATCTATCTGCGCTTCGGCTTGATGGCGCTTCTCTGTCCAAGCAGTTTCGGCGGGGAATTCATCCTCAAGTTCACGATAAATTTTTGCGGCAGCCACCCAATCGCCAATATCGGCAAAGTGTACCGCCTCCGCCGCCTGGATTTCGAGTTTTGCCTGGCGTTGTTGATCAAAAATCGCTTGCTGCTGTGCTTGGGCTGTTTTATTGCCCGGTGCAATCGTCAGGATACGATCATAAAGTGCTAGTTTGTCCGCTGTGTTAATTTGTCCATCAGCTTTTTGGAGCAGCACTCTGACCAATAATTCACGTGCGGTGCGTTGGTCATAATCATAAGCAGCTTGTAGGATGGTAATAGCTGTTTCAGTTTGACCCTTATCCAAAAATATTTGACCCAGCAGCAGTTGCGCTTTCAAATGATTGGGATTGATTTCCAGCGCACGCTGCAACTGGTTTTGCGCTTCATCCAAATTTTCCTGCGAATAATAAAACTGGGCTGTCTGGAAAAGATTATCGGCGGCGGGTTCGAGCTGATCTAATTCTTCTTTGACACGATTCAGGGGTCGGTTGTTGCGTACCCAATAGCGCAGCAGCGGTACGGCAAAGCGGTAACCGCCGTCAGTTTGTACCAACAAACCCCATGCCTCTAACGTTTCTGGCGCTAATTCCAACTGCGAGACAATCAAGCGCACGCCGCTGCGGTTGAGAATGCCTATCAGTTCTTCCTGCGTAATGACTGTGCTTTCAGCTTCGGCAATGGCCGCCATCACCACGCGCTCAGCCGGCGGCAAACCATTCCATAACCAGACAAACGCATTGCTGCCTGCGACCAGCGCCGGTTGCAGCGCAGCATTAATCAGTTCTGGCGTGACGGTTACAGCTTTTGCCGGTGCTTCGCGCTGGGCGAGATTCCAAGTCGTTTCGCATAGAAGTTGGGTGAAATAAGGATGGCCTTGTGTCCACACCCAAACCGCTTCAACCGCTTCGTCCGGCCACAGCAGGCCCGCTTCAGCTTCTGCTTGCCGAATCACCGCCACAGCATCTGTTTTGGCCAACAAGGCCACCTGTGCCGATTTCACATTTTTGAAGGTTGATAACGTATTGATGGACAAATCTTCAGGGCGACGGCCGATTACAAAAATAAACTGCACCCCTTCGATTTCGGTCATCCAGCGGCGCAGGTAGGGGAAAAAGGCTTCACCGGCTTGATTTTGGTTGGGATTGTCGAGTGTGTCGAATTCGTCAAAGAGCAGCACCAGGTCACGGCCGTTGCCTGCCGCTGCCACCTCTGGCAAATAACGCTGGCGGAAAAAATCCCCGGCATTGTCAAACTGCTGCGGGTCGGGTGGGGGTAAGTTGAGCACAGCGCTGATGCGTAAAGCTAGGGCAAATAACACATCTTTTAACGGTTTGTCGGCACGATCCATCAGGTCGAAGTAGACGGGTGTGAACTCACCTGTGGCGGCCAAACGTCGTTCGAGTTGCAGCAGCACGGAGGTTTTGCCAATGCGGCGTTGGCCGTAAAGCACAATCGCGTTTTGGCGCGGATGTTTTAATACTTGCAGTACTTCACGGAAGATGTCTTCACGTCCAAAGAAGCCATCTTCTTCCCCAATCGGATTACCAGCGACATACGGATTCACACGCATGTCGCTATTATAGCGTAAATGGGTTTTTTGGGGATGCGAATTAGCGCTGAAATTGTGTTAAACTGAGACAAAAAGTTATGCTAGTTTTTGAGTTGGCAAAAGACTACAACGAATACTTCGACAAGCTCAGCACAGGTTTAGGAAAGAACGAATTGAGCTCGTTTGAAAAATTCGTTCCTTCCCCAATTCGTTGTAGTCACCTAAACGGAAGAAATCATGCGAAAAACCATCAAAATTTGTGGACTTATTATTTTGTTATTACTTGCCGCTTGTGGCGGTTCACCGCCGCCAGCACCCACACAAGTGAACCCACTGGCGGGTGTGCCAACCCCTTCGCTGGCACCCGAACCGACGGATACGTCCAACGCGCCGTCGCCCACAGCAACCTTGCCCCCAACAGTCACGCCGGAACCAGCAACTCCTACTGCAACTATAACGGCCGTTTCCACAGAAACCGTGCCTCCAACCGCAACAGCCACTTCGACTGCAGCCAGTACAAGCGTTCCCCAAACCACCGATCTCTCCATTCCTGGTGCGGAGAATTTGCCCATCGCTGCCACGCTTTACAACACAAGTGACAGCACACCACGACCCGGTATCATCCTTTTGCACATGTACAATGGCAATCGCACTGTTTGGGCTAAAAATGGGCTTGCAGATGAATTGGTTGCAAATGGCTATGTGGTTTTAGCGCTGGATATGCGCGGTCATGGTGAAACCGGAGGTGGCCGCGATTGGCAGTTGGCGCGTGAAGATTTGAACCGGGTGTGGCATTGGTTTGCCGAACGCGAGGATGTTGATGGGGAGAAAACGGCCGTTATCGGCGGCAGCATTGGGGCGAATATGGCTTTGTTGTTGGGTGTGGATGTGACGGCCGTAAAAACCGCTATCTTGTTGTCGCCTGGCTTAGATTATTATAATGTGAAAACGGATGAAGAAATCGCTGCCTTTGGTGAACGGCCGTTGCTGATTGTGGCCAGCGAAGATGACGGGTATGCAGCCACATCCTCCCAAACCTTATTTGAATCAGCTCCAACTGCCCAGCTGGAAATGTTTACAAACGCCGGCCACGGCACAAATATGTTAACGACCGTACCTGAATTAACCGAGCTAATCTTGCAATGGCTTGCCGAAAATGTGTAAACATTCCATCAGAACCAAGCAACATTCACGCTAAATCCGCGTAATGATAAGCGCAACATGACGGTTAATATTTATAGATAGTTGGGTGGCAAAGTGGAAAATCCTGCAACTTTGCCACGTATAATTGAATTGAGGTAACAAAAAATGAGTTTAATTGGTAATATTATTTGGTTGATCTTTGGCGGTTTTCTGGCTGGCTTGGGTTATATTTTAGGTGGTTTATTGTTGATGCTCACCATTATTGGCATCCCCTTTGGGCTGAAATCGATTCGCCTGGGCGTCGCGACGATGGCGCCTTTTGGCAAAACAGTCACCGAAGTTGATAATCGTGGCGGTTGTTTACAACTCATTTTCTCGATTATTTGGGTTGTTTTATTTGGGTGGGAAATCGCCTTGGCGCATCTTACTGCTGCTTTGATTCTAGCCATCACAATCGTTGGCATTCCCTTCGCTAAACAACATCTCAAGTTAGTGCCTGTGGCATTATTTCCATTTGTTTACGATTTACGCTAAATTTTTCGCCACGGATTCACGCGGATTTTCACGGATGTTAGGTAAACCGCGATAAGTCTTTTGAAATAGATTGTTTGTAAAATCGCGGTTTCCTTGAGGAATTCACAAAATCGCAGTTATTTTTGGTCAAAATATTTTTTGTGAATTACCTAAGGCCAAATCTGTGTTAATCCGTGAAAATCTGTGACAAGGTTATTTGCTTGGGATGGTTCTCACATAATTTTCACGGAAATGTACCCAAATTTACAGTCGTGTTACCAAGTGTTGGTATTATACTCATATAATTAGAAAGTTCGGTTTGTGTTGGATTTTGTATTGGCAAGTAGTGTATAGATTAAACGGCCGTCTTCGCAAGTAGTCGCGTGATGAGTGGCCACAAGCGAAATATGAAAACAAAAAAAATTGGGTTCGTTCTCCTGGCGGGCAGTGTACTGTTAGCAGTTTTAATGATTCTCATCTTACCGCCTGTTGTATTTGGAGATTCACAAAGTGCAAATTCTTTATTCTTAGATGTAGCCCAACCAGATGTTACACAAATGGAAATTGAACTAGGCTCAGAAGCTGTTTTGCAAGCAAAGCAGTTCGATGTTAATTGGAATGCTTTAAAGCAGGGTCGCGCACAACAAATCAGGTTGAACTTGTTTGACGATCAGGTTGTAACGGCCGTTCGTGACCGTCGCGATCAAGGTTTGGGTACAAGTTATGTTTGGGTTGGGCATGTTGAAGATAGGCCTTACAGCAGCGTGAGCCTCTCTGTTGTCGATAATGTGTTGGTTGGCACAATCAATTTGGCCCAAGATGAACTGTATGCGATCACCTACAAAAGTGATGGCAAGCATCTACTGCGTCAATTGGATCCGCAGTGGCAGTTCAATTCTGAAATTGACGATGCTGTTTATCCCCCAGAAACGGCCGTACTTGATTACACAGAAGACCCCGCTCTGGCAACTTGCGATGACGATCCCGGCCAAATAGATGTATTGGTTTTGTATACGGCCGATGCGCGATTGGCGCAAGGTGGCACAGCCGCCATCGAAGCGTGGATAAATGATCGTATCAGCCAGACCAATTCCGCCAATGCTAACAGCCTCCTGCCACAGCAGATGAACCTCGTGCATATGGCTGAGACAGATTTCACGCCTTCTGGCAGCATCAGCCAAGACCTTGCCTATTTGCGCGACACCATGGACAATTTTTTGCCCGAAGCCCATACCCTGCGCGACACATACGCGGCCGATATGGTGGCCCTGGTGGTTGCCGAAGGCAATAACAACGCTTGTGGCGTAGCCTACACAATGAGTTCACCCGGTAGTTGGTTTACAGATTTTGCCTTTAGCGTCACCGGTCTAGATTATCCAGGCCCTTCTTTTTGCAGCTCTACCACGTTTACACACGAATTGGGCCATAACCACGGCAATCAACATGATCGTGCCAACAGCTCCGGTTCAGGGGCCTACCCCTATTCATACGGTTATCAAGCACAAAACGATGCTTATCGTACGTTGATGGCTTACAATTGCCCCGGTGGCTGTCCGCGCATCAACTATTGGTCGAATCCATCCGTTGTTTATCTAGGTCAACCGACTGGTATCGATTATGAGGATGATCCCACCCAGGCTGCAGACAATGTGCGCTCGATGATTGAAACGGCCCCGATTGTTGCTAATTTCCGTCGTGCTTGTTTACAAAATCCAACGCCAACTGCAACGTT
>CAYGMR010000404.1:0-5557 GCA_964350725.1 uncultured Ardenticatenaceae bacterium
GAGAATGGCAATTAAGATTTTGTATCCATCCAAAGGTGGCACTGGAATCAAGTTAAAAAATGCCAAAATTAAATTAATCCAGATGAATTGGGTCAATAAGAAAGCAACCGAAGGTAATGTCCCAGTAGAAAAAAATTCGGGCGCAACGAACCCTAACTGAAACGGGATAGCTGCCAAAAGGGCCATGATCAAGTTTGAGATGGGGCCAGCCGCAGCCACAATAGCCATGCTGGTTCGTGGGTTTCCACGCAGGTTGTAGGGATTGACCATTACCGGTTTGGCCCAACCAAAACCGGTTAAAATGAGCATTATTGAACCCATGGGATCAAGATGAACCAGGGGGTTGAGCGAAAAACGTCCCATGTTGCGTGAAGTTGGATCACCCAATCTATCCGCGACAACCGCATGGGCAAGTTCGTGGATGGTGAAGGCGATTAAGAGAGTTACTACGCGTGCAATCAATGTTGCGGGGTCTAAACCAAGCATATGTTTTCTTTATTTTCTTCTTTGACAGGGATTTGGGAGATTTTTGGATTTAGCAATCTCTAAAACCACCTGATTTATTATTTCCTCACTATATTTGCACTTTACGCATAACCGTAATTTTCAGCCACGGATTAACACCGGTTTGATACCTAATCTGTGTTAATCGCTGGCAAAAAGAAAAACTGCAAAGGTAGTGTTTCTGTTTTGGACGCTATTTTAAAAAGTATACAACTGCCCAAAATAGGGGGCGAATTTGCTCATGAAGGTAAAAAAAGGAGACCACTGGAGTCCAGTGCTAAATTTAGCTTTGCGCCCACTTGCCATGAGTGTTTAATGGCGAGTTCGAACATGAGGGATTGTTCACAAATATTGAGCCAGACTTGATAATATTTGCCGCGAAAAGAAACGGCCGTAATCACCCCCACCAATTTATTTTCATCCGACTCATTGTTTGATTCCGGTATTAATTGGACAGCATCAGGTTTAATCAACAACGTGCCTTTATCTCCAGCCTCAAGATTACATGACGAACAAAACAAGCGACCAAGAGCGGTCTGCACTTTCTGTGGTGAAATAACCGTCGCGGCAAAAATATTTCGAAATCCCAGAAAACGGGCGACAAATGGCGTTTGCGGTTGGTTATAGATAGTTTCAGGCGCGTCGAACTGCTCAATTTGACCTGCATTCATCACAGCAATGCGATCTGCAATGGCGAAGGCTTCGGTTTGATCGTGGGTGACATAAACGGCCGTGACCCCCACCTGCTTCAAAATAGCGCGCAAATCCAGCATCAAACGCTCGCGTAAAGCGCGATCCAACGCGCCCAAAGGTTCATCCAACATCAACAAACGCGGCCCAGGTGCTAAAGCGCGTGCCAAAGCGACACGCTGCTGTTCGCCACCTGAGAGCTGTGCAATATCACGATCTTCATAACCACGCAATGCCACAAGGTCCAACATTTCTGTCACGCGCGCCGCCACGGCCGTTTTATCATCCCCACGCATTTGCAAGCCAAAGGCGACATTGGCGGCGACATTTTTATGTGGGAACAGTGCAAAGTCTTGGAACATCATGCCAAAATCGCGCTGATGGGGCGGCACGGGCCTGATATCACGGCCATCAAACCAAATCTCACCAACATCTGGCAGTTCTAACCCTGCGATCATACGCAGCAAGGTTGTTTTGCCACAACCCGAAGGCCCAAGCAAACAAATTATTTCGCCTTCGTCGATTGAAAGCGAAACGTGAGAAACGGCCGTTTTGCCCGGTTCAAACGCTTTGGTTAAACCCTTTACTTCTAATAATGCCATGATTTTTCCATCAAACAATGGCTCCAGCCAATTAGGGAAAGAACGAATTAGTCTATAAGGAAAAATTCATTCCTTTCTCAATTCGTTGTTGTCATATTGAATAAATATTGCAATATTTTATCCGAACCAGCTAGATATGCCGTAAATGAGTCAGGATTCCAATTGATTTCTGACTTATTCCACTGGCTTTTCGTGTGAATTCACTGAAACTGTTTGGCTAAAACTGCAATCTGCAAAATAATAAGCGTCAATGTTAGTACTACAACGAGATTTCCAGAATCTGATTTGGGAATAGGACACAGATAAACGCAGATGAACACAGATTTCGTCTTTATGTCTACTTTTTACCTGCGCAAATCTGTGAAAATCTGTGTCCCATTTCAATCTCTCGTTGTAATATTAGGTAAACTGCAGAAACTTTTCGGAATTCCCGAAGCGTTTGAACTGCGGTTTCCTTGAGGAATCGGCAGCATTTTGGGCATTTTAATTCTGAAAACGCGCTGCCGATCACCTAATTTAATTGATGGAGATCACTAAATGGAAAATGATGAACAAACCACTAAATTTAAGTCTGGTTTTGTCGCGCTGGTTGGACGGCCGAATGTGGGCAAAAGCACATTGATCAATGCATTCATGCAGCAGAAAATCGCCATCGTGACGCCGCGCCCACAAACCACGCGTACGCGCCAATTAGGCATCATTACCGAACCACATTATCAAATGATCTTCATCGATACACCAGGACTGATCAAAAATCCACGTCACAAGCTCGACGCGTTTATGGTAGAAACGGCCGTTGAAGCTTTCAATGACGCCGATGTTATTCTCTGGCTTACTGATAGCACATCCATGCCAGGGCCTGAAGACCAGGCCATCGCAGCGCAATTAAACGCACTAGGCAAAAACAGCAACATCATCTTAGGCATGAATAAACTTGATGCCGTTGAAGCCAAAGATGTGCTGCCACGCTCAGATGCGTATCGCAATTTGGTACCCAAGGCAGCCTGGCTCATGTTCTCTGCCAAAACACAAGTTGGCATGGATGAATTATTAGACATGTTGGTCACAGCGTTACCTGAAGGCCCCCAATATTATCCCGATGACCAAATTACGGATGTCTATATGCGTGACATTGCGGCCGAATTAATCCGTGAACAAATCATGTTACAATTGCGCGATGAAGTGCCTTACGGAACGGCCGTGCAAATCCTCGAATTCAAAGAACGCGACAACGGTACAACCTACATCAGTGCCAACATTATTGTAGAACGAGACACCCACAAACGCATCATCATTGGTGCCAAAGGGGCTCAGTTACGCCAAATCGGAGCCCAAGCACGCCAAGAAATCGAGCGTATGTTAGAAGGCAAGGTTTATCTGGAATTATGGATAAAGGTAGAAGAAAAATGGCGGCGTAATGAACGTGCGTTGCGGCGCTTTGGTTATAGCTCGGAATAGCTACAACGAATTGGGAAAGGAACGAATAAGGGCTTTGTCATTATCCAAAATTAAGTTCCCTCCAGTTCCTGTGAATTCTCGAGAATTAGATGGAACTCAAAACACTAAGTTGTTTGTAGACAATCGCTTAAGAAAAAATTCGTTCCTTCCGAAATTCGTTGGTGCCATCGACAAATTTTGCAACTCTAATATGATTTCTACGTAAATAAGTTATTGTATTTGACAACATCGCACATATTTTATCCGTTTGTTTGGGAAGGCAGATGGTTGAGGATCAGGAGAAAAAAACATGTCAGCAGATCAGCATAGCGAAGCAGTCAGTCGTCGTCATTTTTTGCGCAATGTCACGATTACGGCCGTTGCGGCTACAGTCACAGGCGCAGGGGCGGCAGCACTCCTAAACAAAGACGACACAGTCACGATTACCACAACCGCCCCTACCAATGTAAATCCCCTCCCCACACTTCCCCCCCCGCCAGTCATTCAAAACGCACAAACTGCTGCAGATTTGCATGCAGCCGCGCCAGACATGTTGGCACAGCTGGCCGAATCGCAAGCAGAAAATATGCGTTTACAAGCCGCCCTCGACGCGGCCCAACGCGAGCTTGAAGGGCTCAGAACAACCAATAGTACTGATCAATCTGTGGCCGAAGATTTACGCCTGCAACTTGCACAAGCAGCAGAAGAAATCGGCATTTTGGGCGGTTTAGTTGCCCTGTATGAACAGTTAGATACGGTTGATGTCAGCGATGCACTTGAAAACGGCTTAACGGCCGTTTCCGACACAATCGGCGATATGCTCAACCACACACCCATGCTGAGCGAAAGCATCGCCATTGGCCAACAAGCGTTGACTGAAGTTGAGAACCATATACCTTTGTTAGAAAACGGCCGTTTCTGGTTAGATGGCCAGATGGACAAAGTTGCCGGTTTCTACAGCTCGGTCGAATTTGTATTGCAAAATGTGCTGGAGTCGGTCGGATCCTTCCTCGACATGGTCGAAAATTGGTTTGCCGATGTGCGCAAATGGCTGCCCTTTGGCATCGGTGAAAAAGCGGCCGAAGTCGTTGATTCACTTTCGACACTGGTGGCCGAAGTCCCGCACACAATCAACGGACTGCAAACCAACGTCGCACAACCTCTCGATGTCTGGCTGGGCCGCGAAGCCGATAATTTACCACGCCTACACCACACCTTGATCAAACCAGTGCGTGAAAATGTGCTCGTAAATGCCAATGAAGCGATCAGCCATGCACAACGTGTCCAAACAACGTATCAAGAACAGGTTGCTTTGGCTTTGGAAACGGCCGTTGGCAACCGCAATGCGCTGCGCCAACAAATCAACGACTATCGAATCCAAAACCAGGTATAGAAACGGCCCATAATCAAATTCCTCTGAGCCCCATCAGTTCCCCAAAAACACAGGGAACTTAAACCAAAAAGTTATAGCCGTTCGCCCACCCATACCTTTAAGTATCTGCCTGATAATTGATAATTTTCAGGCAGATTTCAAAAAAAATCCCCGCTTTATTCTTGTCGTTATTGACCGTTAAACATACAATGTTAACGGTATGTTAGCATTGTATATTTAGCTCAATAAATTGAAAAAACAAAAAGGGTGAGGGCAATATGCCACTATTAAAACGCTCCGTACTTGATGACAAACTTGAAAATCTAAATAATAAATTGTTGCAATTGAGCAGCATGGTTGATACAGCCATAGAAAACAGTATGACAGCCTTGTACAATCGTGACACAGAAATGGCATCTGAGGTAATTGCTGCCGATCAAATAGTTAACGATATTCGCTATGAGGTTGAAGATGATGCTTTGAGCTTACTGGCTACACAACAGCCTATGGCTGGGGATCTACGCAAAGTCATAGCCGCAATTCATATCGCCGTGGAACTCGAGCGCATAGGCGATCATGCTTCCGGCATTGCTACCCTTGTCGAACGTCTAAAAAATGAAGAAGAGATCGAATCATTGCATAAACTGCCCAAAATGGCCAAACGAGCACAACAAATGGTTCAAACCAGTGTAGATGCTTATGTTAATCATGATGAAGCCCTAGCTTTTGCAATGATCGCCAAAGATGACAAAATTGACCGCCAATATCGTCAACTGTTCCGTGAAACAATGGTCGCTATGCGTGATGATGATTATATTCGGCGCGCAACCTTTCTGCTTTGGGTTGGTCATGATTTGGAACGCATCGGCGATCGTGCTACTAATATTGCTGAACGGGTTATATTTATGATCACAGGCAATCATATCGAGATCTCTTCCACAGATCTCGATTA
>CAYGMR010000405.1:0-5553 GCA_964350725.1 uncultured Ardenticatenaceae bacterium
CGCGTTTTTTGACAATTGAAGGGTGCGTAAAGCGAGCGAATGCTTACCAGTTAGAACATCTTGAGCCTGCCGCGGATTATGTAGGGGCATTGGCTTTACCCGCGCTAAAATATGAGTTGTCTTGTTGGCGCTGGCCTAGCGAATAGAGAAAAAATTAACGGCCGTTGCTATCCCCCAAGCCGTGTGCCAAAATCCCTCTATGCAAATGATGATATTATCACGTCCAGAGTTTGAAGAAATTGTTATTGCTGCTTTGGCTGAACTACCTCCAGATTTACAAACGGCCGTTTCTAATATAGAGATTTTGCTTGCGACCTGGCCAACCCCTAATGATTTGCAGCGTGCAGGCGTACCGCCGGGCCATACGCTGTTAGGGCTTTACAATGGTGTGCCCCTGACTAAACGAACCCATGCCTACAATTTAGTTTCGCCTGATACGATTACATTATTCCAGGGCACGATTGAGCGTGCGGCAGGAGGAAACCTGGACCGCATTCGTTGGCAAATACGTCGCACTGTTTTACATGAGATGGCCCATCATTTTGGCATTAGTGATGCGCGTTTACATGAATTGGGAGCCTACTAGGTCTTTGTCAACTAAACCTGTTTGCGTTTGTAGTGATGGCTTTAGCCGTTTCACCACTGAAGCGTTTACTACAAACCTCTTAAAACCTTGTTTTACCAAGCACTGGGGTGGACTTGGATGTTTGACATGACTCTTTTACCCTGTGCCAGGCACTGTTTGTAGAAAATTGAGGACACGACTACGGAATAGTTGATCAGCCTCGCCTTCAAAAATGTGACCTTGTTCTGGGTAAGCATAACATGTTGAGGCTTTGCCAAGATCGTGAAATTGTTGGCAAACGATTGCAAACCATTCCTTGGGTACAATCAGATCATCAATGCCGTGGTGCATACTGACGGCCGTTTCAATCCTATCTAGATAATTCAAAGGTGAGATGAGAGCGACTTCTTCGGCTGGTGTGGCCATTTCGGCTTGCCCCATTTTTTCCAATGACCAATAACGTACGCGCTTGAACAGTTCATATTCATCAAAGCTGGCTCCCGCGTAAAGCACCACCCGTTGAATAGCTGGGTATACAACTGCAGCGCGTAAGGCAATATGCCCACCCATACTATGCCCCCACAAATTAATGTTCTCAGCATCTGCGCTGCTAAGTGCACCTGATTGTCCCCCATTTTCCTCAACGATGGCGACCAAGTTGAGTACATCGATTGTTGAACCAACCCGGAACAAATCATCGGCTTTGTCTGCTTCTGCGAAGTTGCGTAAATCGGGATGAATGACCAAAAAGCCGTTACGGGCTAAATGGTCGGCATATTCTGTTGTGTAGGGTGGGTTGGTATAATCTTCAGCTTCAATATCGCCATGGATGACGATGACCACTGGGAATGGCCCATCACCGGCAGGCACAATCATTTGTCCTGTTATGGTTAGTTCATCACTGGGATAGCTGATAGATTGACGGGTGAAAACGGCCGTTTCTTCCAGAGTCTCTAAAATTTGAATATCACCCCCCCCATAATCGCGTGCTGTCAGTTCATCAATTGTCAATCCGTTGAAAGGTTCGGGTGTGGGTGGCACAGTGGCTGTTTCTGTTGGTTCTGGTGTGTTTGTTTTTGTTGCGGATGGTATGGCCGTTGCTGTTTGCATTATTTCGTTTGTTGGCGGTGGTTCAGTGGCAGGCAGTTCAGGCGTAGCTGTCGCCGGTGGTGATGCTGTTGGTGTGCGCGTATTTCTAGGCAGCTGTTTCGTTACTTCCGGCGGTAAGGTTGCTGTTGCTGGCAAAGAGCCGACGACATCCACATCGGCTACCGTTTCTTCTTGTTTATTGTTGCAAGCCGTTGTGAGCATAATGGAAACGGCCGTAATCATTAAAAATATTATCCAATAGCGATTAAGCTTAAACACAAAAATCACCTTTTTAATGTTTTCCAGATGGCTGTGATTGGCTCCTTTCTGGAAAATCAAGATTCAATATTGGTTCAAATTCACACTATTTTTATGCTATAATGGCGCAATGAGCAACCCCCCGCTCTTTATTTGGCAACTGTTAGAGGCATTGGAGAATAGAAAATGGCAATACAAGGAAAGAATTCAGATTGGCAAGCTACAGAATCCATCGTGACTGAAAAGTGGGTTGATGGTCAGGTTGTTCCCAAAGAAACGCCGAAATATACAAAAAAAGGCAAGCTTGAAAAGAAATATTATGAAAAGGAATTGCTAAAACTCCAAGAAGAATTGGTTAAGTTGCAATATTGGGTCAAAGAAAAAGGATTGCGTGCGGTTATTGTTTTTGAAGGGCGTGATGCTGCTGGCAAGGGGGGCGCAATTAAACGTATTACAGAGCGTACAAATCCGAGAGTCATTCGCGTCGTTGCTTTGGGCATCCCGACTGAGCGCGAAAAATCGCAATGGTATTTCCAGCGCTGGACAGCCCATTTGCCAGCTGCTGGTGAAATCGTGTTGTTTGACCGTAGTTGGTATACGCGTGCCGTGACAGAATATGTGCATGGTTTTTGCAATGAGGAAGAGTACAACGAATTTTTGCGTTCTTGTCCACAATATGAACGTATGTTGGTGCGCTCAGGAATTATTTTGCTCAAGTACTGGTTTTCTGTTAGCGATGATGAACAGGAACGGCGCTTCCAAATGCGTGCTAGAGATGTCAAACGCCGTTGGAAATTAAGCCCCATGGATATTCGCTCGCGGGATATGTGGGAGCAATATTCGCTTGCCAAAGATCGCATGTTTGATTATACCGATATCAAGCAAGCGCCATGGGTTGTTGTGAATGCGGATGATAAACGGCGTGCGCGTCTGAATTGTATCAGTGACATTCTCAATCAAATGCCATATGAAGATATTTTGCCGCCACCCATTGAACTGCCGGAGCGTCAAAAAGGGCAAGGATATATTCGCCCACCCATCAACGAGCAAACCTTTGTACCTGACGTGTATTGATTGTAATTATACAGGTGTCTCTTGACCGTCATACCCGCGCAGGCGAGTATCCGAGTGTGGATTCCTGCCTGCGCAGAGCTTGCCCTCATGAAGATGGGGGAATGACCTGAATTGTTACTATAGATTTATCAATTTGATAAAACGATTTTGATTAGCCCAGCAGCAAATGTAAACCAGCCCCAAAAATGAGGACTGATAAAATGGTGCGCACGAGGCGGGGGTTAATCCGACTTACCGAACGAGCTCCCAACCACACGCCTGGGAGTGATCCAATTAACATTAAACCTACCAAGGGCCAGTTTGTTTGGCCAGCCAGGCCATAGGTTGTGGCTGCGATTGAAGCTAACAAAGCTCCGTGTGCGACATCTAAGCCTACCATTTCATGCAGCGGAATGGTAAAGAGAACAATTAGTAGACCCATAATCACCGTGCCTCCGCCTACTGATGTAAGGCCCACCAAAATTCCACCGATAATACCAATGCCCATTAATGACCAAAACGTAGGAACCCTTATTTTTGCTTGAGTGCGAGGAGCCAAGATATTATGGGCACGTGCGAAAATGAGTAGACTGATACCAATCAAAGCCAAACCCAGAATTTTGGGCAAAACATCTTCAATTAAATACCGATTTTCTGTTTGGGAGAGCACGAAGCGGGCTGAAAGTATCGCACCGGGCAAACTACCCGTAGCCATCCATAGGACGTATCTGAACCTGACATTTTTTTCGCGGCGATGTTGAACGGATCCCACAATTTTTGTGAAGGAGGCGAATGCTAGATCTGTGCCAAGAGCCAACACAGGGTCTAATTTCATGATGATAATCAAGAATGGGGTCATCAGCGCACCACCCCCCATACCGGTCAATCCGATAAGAAAGCCGATTACAAGTCCTGCCCCTATGGGTAACAAAATAGCTGACAAAATTGCCTTCCCAATGATGCGTTTAATGCTAAAGTTGAGCTCATTATACCTGTTGTTGGTTGTTTTTGTCAGGGTCTCTTTTTTGTGCCCTTTTTACCTATGCGGTAACATTTCCTGATGAATGCATTGAAACGAGTTATTCCTTTAATACGGCCGTATCGCTTAATCGCTTTTTTTATGGTTATCACAGTCATTTTGCCTGTGGCGATGGAGTTGATGGTGCCGCGTGCCTTGTACTATGTCATTGACGCTGGCATTGAAGTGGGTGATATGTCTGCAATTGTGCGCGGCTCACTTTTTATGTTGGCGACCGCTTTGATTGGTGCCGTCGCGACATTGGGGCAAGGTGTGTGTCGCGCTGAATTGTCACAAGGCTTGGCCTATGACATGCGCAACCGCATGTTTGCCCATATCCAAACCTTTTCATTTGCCAATATAGATCACATGCAAACAGGCCAGTTAATGACACGCCTTTCCAGTGATGTGGATATGGTGCGTATGTTTTTCAGTGCGGGTATAGCTTTGTTTTTACGCGCGATTTTGATGGTTATGGGCAGTTTGGTGATGATGTTGGTCATCGATTGGCAGTTAGCCATTATCATGTTGGTTTTGTTGCCGATAGCCGCTGTAATCATTTGGGGATTGATGCATATGGCACGGCCGTTATTCATTATCGTGCAGCAAAAATTAGGCGGTTTAAATACAAGCGTGCAGGAGAATTTAGCTGGTGTGCAAGTGGTCAAAGCATTTGTACGCGAACGTTTTGAAATCGAGCGCTTTGGTGGCTTTAACCATGATTACATGCTTGAAAACATCAAAGTTGGTCGATTGATGGCGTTTGCCCTCCCAGCTTTGACCGTGTTAACAAATTTAGGCATTGTTGCTGTGGTTTGGTGGGGGGGCTTGAGCGTCATGGGCGGACGCTTGTCAGTTGGTGAATTGGTAGCCTTCAACAGCTATCTGATGATTGGGATGGCCCCGCTGATGCTGTTGGGCAATGTGTTGACGATGTTTTCGCGGGCTGACGCTTCTGCCGAGCGTATATTTGTTGTTCTCGACACACAGCCCGTGATTAACACGATCAGTGCAGCGCACAAAGTTGAAACTGTCAATGGCCAAGTCGTTTTTTCAGATGTCGCTTTTCATTATACAGGGAATGATGACAGTTCAGGGGATGATAAAGTCAATCGTGATGTTCTCAGCGAGATTAGTTTCACAGCCGAAGCGGGTCAGCGGGTTGCGCTTTTAGGGGCAACTGGCTCGGGTAAAAGCTCATTGGTTAATTTGATTCCCCGTTTTTACGATGTGGATGCGGGCCAAATCAAAATTGATGGTGTGGATATACGTGATTGGGATTTGGACGTTTTGCGGGCCAATATCGGTGTGGTTTTACAGCAGACCACTTTGTTTAGTGGCACTATCCGCGAAAATATTGCCTACGGCCGTCCCACAGCTACAATGGATGAGGTCATCGCGGCAGCCAAAGCTGCACAAGCGCATGATTTCATCAACGCTTTACCACATGCCTATGAAAGCCCTGTCGAAGAGCGCGGTGCTAACTTCTCAGGTGGCCAAAAGCAGCGTATCGCAATTGCACGCGCATTGCTGGTTTCTCCGGCCATCTTGATTTTGGACGATTCCACGA
>CAYGMR010000406.1:0-5553 GCA_964350725.1 uncultured Ardenticatenaceae bacterium
ACTTTTGTCAGCAGGTGCTATAGCTGGCAGCGGTAAGAGTTGCAACAAGGCTGGAAGGATAAAATTAAAGACAATAATATAAGCGATGACGGTGCCCACTGCCAGCAGTGTTGTTTTGAGCCAACTGTCTGGCCTGGCCAACCCTATTTTCTGCCAACCGCTGCCACGGTGTTTCAAAACGGCCGTTGCCACGACTAGGCAGAGCACGTAGCCAATGTAGATAAATACAGCGCCTGAGGCAGTCCAATCGCCAAGCCATTCACCGAGTGCGCCCAAGAGTATCAAAGGCGCGAGCGTCAGCAATAGACCGAGCAACACATCTGTTTTCTTGATGCCTTGTGGTTGATTGACGGATTCTTGGGGAAAAACGATTTGAGTGTTTCGCATGAGTAATCTCCTATTTCTAAATAATTTGTTGATATATGAATAGGATACAATCGATACAGGTATGGCACACGGCTCTGGAGAGCTTTTTTATACCATACTTTAGAGGGGGTTATGGGCCGGATTTGCGCTACTTTTGAGGGGGTATGTTATTTACTCATCGGGTAAACACGGCGACTACATGCGCTTGTAAGTTGCCAATACCGATCGGGCTAACCACAATAAGTAATCATTAACTCAGCTTTTCAAACGGGTTTACACGGAAATCAAACTCCATATTATTAGCGTCTTGTGCCTAAATCTTCAGCCAAGGTTGCTCGTAATTCACTGCTCTTCTGTCGAATAAATTCAAAATCGCTTTCAGACAACACATCATCATCCTTTTCTTCAATTAATGGAACATCAATGAGGTTTTGCAACGTTTCTTGAAGAGCAAAATATGTTTTGCGACAGCGCTCCGACAGATAAATTCCACCAATATTGAAATACCAATTGCGCATCGATTCAGATAAATTAGCTGCTGCTTTGAAAGTAAAAGGGGCTGGCCGGGCATACTTCGCCAAAGGTTCCAGACATGCCCATAATTCTTTATATGCGGGCAACCGCTCGGATCTTAGGTAATTATTCAATTCTGATTCGCGTTGTTTACGCCTTTGCCATTCAGCTAAAGTTGTACTCGTAGATTCAATTTCAGTTGGTTGGCTCCACATATAGTTAGGACGAATATCTCGGCAGAAGTTAACCAATTCAGCAAGCCTGCCGCGCCTTTTGAGATAAGAAATCAACTCGCGTGCCTTTTCTTCTAGACCTTCACCCTTGATTTCATCGTAAGGGATATTTAGATCATTACACAGCGTGGCAAGCTCACCACTATCAAAACACTCAACCAAGCCCCACCGCAAACGAACAATTTGTTGCAAAGACATGTCATTGCTATCTTGACCAGCCATCACTTTAGCCTCACTTTATCACATTAAGCTTAGTTACTGATTGCATAAACGGTTAAACCAATACCCCAATTCATGTACAGTATAAGTGTGAATATAAAAATATGTCAACGACAAAATATTCAGCTTCACTCACTTACTAAGACTGATTACAACGGCCGTCGAATCAATTTATGATAAGGAAAATTATCCAAATAGATCGCTGTGAGGACCCGTACGCTCTAGTCTAAGAGATTCTTCATCGATTGTATAAATAAGAATCCAATCCGGCTCAATATGGCAGTCGCTTGAATTTTGCCAATTGTTTGACAGCGCATTGTCACGGTGTCGAGGGTCAAGCGTTTTTCCCTGGGTTAGCTTGTGCGTTTCTCCTCAATGCTGAATGATTTTTAGGTGTTGCAAAACCATTTTTTACCATTGCAAACCAATTTTTCTACGTGGCTGTTGAACTTAAGCCGGAAAAACGAGAGGCGCTACTTCGACTTTGCTTAGTACAAGCTTTTGAGGATTAAGACCTTCTCCAGGCAGGTTTAAGCCTAAATCGCAACCCAATTTCAAGCAAAGTATAGCGTGAAGTCCAAAAATAAGTCAATGAAAAATCCGTTGATATCAATTAAATAAATGTAAGAGAATAAGACGGCAGCTGTCAAGTGCAAGCGAGCCGTTATGAGGCAAGCCAAAATACCGGCGAGTCGGCTGGCTGAATACATAGAGGCACATCAAATCACAGGTGGGCAGCGACTGCGCGGCCAGAAACGGTAACGATGGTTCATTGGCAGACCACATTTGGGGCAGTGGCTAGAGCATAACGGCCGTATTGAGGTCAATTCCGGAACCGGGGCCGACTCTGGTGAAGGAGTGACAACTGCATTCGAATCACTTGTAAACGGTCGCGCAAGCCAGGAGCGAGAAAACCATAATAGCGCACCTTGACAAACACCTTGGACAACACATGCTGGCGGAATAAAACAGACAATGCACGCACCGGAACCAAAAAATTGTGGCGAGTCGGCAGCCAACAACCGTTTTCATCTACGCCGTCAGCCGGAGCCAGGAAATGAACGTGAGGCTGAAATTTCGGTATAGGGTGAATTTTGGGGGTTTATAAAGAATTGATTTGGCATAAGCTCCCATTTTCGGCAAAATGCAGACAAAGTTTCCAAATTATTTCTTGAAAAGAGTATATCACAAAACGGCCGTTTCCCGAAGCAATCAAAACATAAAAATCAGCAGAATATCTCGTTTACGCATACGCCAAACTTTCGCGCACGCTGACACGCGCGGCGGAGTGGGCGGGGATGATGGAGGCCAGGAAGGAGATGCTGAGGATGGCCACGAGCCAGATGACAACGGCCGTATAATTAAACGCAAAATCCAAATCCACATTAAAAATGGTCTGTCCCAGGGCATTGGCTACCGGGCGCGCGATGATATAGGCAAGCGGCACGGAAATCAGCCAGCTCAGCAGCCCTTGCAGCGCCCCTTCGAGCACAAACATCGTCACGATAACGGCCGTTTCCGCGCCAATAGAACGCAAGACACCGATCTCGCGTGTGCGTTCGACCACACTAATCGACAACGACCCCATCAAGCCAATACCGCCCACAATGCCCATAATAATCGCCAATCCAAACAACATATTATTGACGATACCAAACTGGTTGAACGCATATTCGCGGTCTTGTGGTTTGGTGAGGCTAAAGAAGGGGTTGACATTAATATTGCGTGTCTTGAAGGCATCACTCAGGTCGCTGATCAACTGCTCGGTGGCGGCAGCGCTTTTATCGCTAGCTTTGACCACAATCTGATTGGCACGATTGGCTTTTTTGGTGGCCGCCACGACGGCATCTGCGGGCGCATAAATGGGATCGGTGCTGAACAAATCGGCCGTGATTGTCTGGTAAGTGCCGATGATTTCCCACTCATCCGCGCCTAGTTCAGCCAGATCGATGCTGATGGTGTCGCCGACGGCTAGATCGTTAAAATCGGCCGAATCCTGGCTGATGACGACCACATTGCCGCTGTCGCTGGGTTGCAGCCAACGGCCGTTTACAATAAACGGGGCATACATCTCACTACCAGCCGGAATGCCATACAATTCAGCACCCAAGCCACCCGTATCTTGCAGCCGTTCGCCCTCACGCAAAATCGTGCCCGTGACCGTGAACCATGCCTCGACTTCTTCCACGCCCGGTAGTTGCTGCGCGATCATTTCGACACGATCCGTGCGCTGCGCGAAGAAGAAAAATTGGCGCACATCATATTGGCGACGGTTTAATTCATTATCGAGCGTGGCTGTCATCGAGGAGGCCAGCGTGAGCACCATCAAGAACATCGTGCCAGCCAGCACGAGCACACCTTGCGTGAGCAGCAGCCGCCCTTTGCGCCGAAAGACATTGCTAAGCGCGATGGCATAGGGAGCCGATAGCAGCGCATCAGAAACCTTTTCGATGAAGCGGTCAAATCTGTTGGTGCCAAAATTGCCACCCAACCCATAAGAGGCGATGGCTTCACGCACGGTGATGCGTGCACCATTGCGCACCGGCCAGATCGCCGCCAATAAGGGCGTGGCAATGGCGGCGATGATTTGCAAAACGATGGCGCGTGGTGCTACCTGAAATGTATTGTAATCAATGTTGAAAAGCATCAACATTTGTTGTGTGCCCCAAAAAGCGACGATTGCGCCTAAAGGCAAAGCAATGAGCAGCGCCAACAAGCCAAAAACAAGTACGCCGGTCATGTAAACGCGCACAATCGTGCCAGATGTGCCGCCGATCGCTTTGATCACGCCGATCTGGTCGATTTGTTGTGTGATGATCGCTGTGGTGGTGTTGATGACGATGATCACACTGGTAAAGAGGGAGACGATAGCCAAAATTTGCAGCACAACAGTGATACCCAACAACACGGGTCGCGCCCAATGTTCATCCGGGTTTTGATAGATGACAAAAGCAGTGCCTACATCTTGTTTGGCGAGTTGATCTTTGATGGCAGCAGCGCGATCCTTGGCGTATGCTTCACTATAAGGATCAACAGTGACCAACAGTTGGAAGAATTGACCTTGCGGAATACCCAGCCGTGCCATGCCTTCGGGATCAACAAAGAAATAGGCGTTGCCGCCAAAGTCGGGCGGCGGCACAAAAGGATGCCGGATTTTGCCAGTAACGGGGAAACTGCGATCAGTACCAGGCATTTCAAAAATAACTTCGTCACCAATATCAATGCCGTAATAATCGCTGGTGATGCGTTCGACACCGATGTTTTGATTGTTTGGCCACAGGCCATCTTTGAGGATTAGCCAATCAAATTCCTGGTTTTGATAATCATCGCGCATGACCAACGAAGCGCCTTGCCATTCATCATCAGGATGCATTTTGTAACGGATGGTTGAACCATTGAGCGGTTCAACACCAGCGATGCCAGGGATGTTTGTGAGGGAAGCGGCCGTTTCTCTATCAATCGGTTGACGTAAGATAATATTCATATGCGAGGGGTTGACGGCTTGATGCGATGCATCCATGGTGGAAAGGAGTTGATCGACCAGGCCAAAAATCGCGCCAATGGCGAAGACACCGGCGGCAATGCTGAGTACGGCCAGCATCGTGCGCCCTTTGTGGTGCCATAAATCAAACCAAACTTTGTCCCAGAGTACGCCCATAATGAATATTTAGAAAATGACAGTTACACGGAGGATAAATGGAGTTGCACGGAGAATTGGGAGGATTTATTTTAACACTTACTTGTTTTGCTTCTATAGCTTTCTGCAAAAAGCAACTCCAAATCCTCTCCGTGAACCTCCGTACTTGCTCTGTGAAACTCCGTGTAACTATTGATTAATTGAGATGATCGCTGTAGATACGGCCGTCGCGGATTTCGATGACCCGTTGTGTGCGTGCCGCCAGGCTACGGCTGTGTGTGACCATTAACATAGTTTTGCCACTGTTGACTAAATTATTGAACAAATCAAAGATGTCATCTGATGTTTTTGAGTCGAGATTGCCGGTGGGTTCATCGGCGACGAGCAGCGGCGGATCATTGGCCAAGGCGCGTGCGATGGCGGCGCGCTGCTGCTGTCCGCCAGAAACCATGCTGGGTAGTTTGGCAGCCTGGTCAGCCAGATCGACTATCTCCAGCAAGTGCATAGCGCGGTCTTTACGTTCGTTTTTGGGGATTTGTTTGACCAGATCCATTGGCAGCATGATGTTTTTGAGTAGATTCAGCG
>CAYGMR010000407.1:0-321 GCA_964350725.1 uncultured Ardenticatenaceae bacterium
CTATTAGTGCAAAACAACTTACCGATATATTAAATAGTCAAATTATCAATTGGTTCTTCAAGACTGTGTTCGAAACACATAAAGTTTTACGCTCAGATATTGAGTCGCTACCAATACATACGAGCTATTTCAAAATTTATGACTATTTTTCAGAGGAAGATTTTTTGATTCATTTGGGTGTACAAAAGGATACCAATGGAACTTTCAGAGTTAAGAAATAGAATTTGCAACAGCTTTTCTGGTTCGATACAAGATCTTAATAAGTTCCTCGAACTTATAGAGCAAGATCAGTCGATTTTTCCTTTCAATGAATATGAGCAT
>CAYGMR010000407.1:331-3189 GCA_964350725.1 uncultured Ardenticatenaceae bacterium
TACCTTGAAATTAGGACAGAGTATATAAGTGAGAATCCAAATCTATGGATTTTCGAAATATCAGCCCCTCGTGGCTTTGGTGAAAAATTTGCTCAGACTTACGTTCAAGGAAAGTGCTCGAAATTGAAGAAACCATCTAAAAAACTAGACCCTGAATATTCAGGCGAATACGATCTGTTGCTTGACGACATTAAAATTGAAGTAAAGGCTTCACGAGCGGTTGATAGTGATAGTAGTGAACCGTTATATATCAAAGCATTATCTCGAAATACAAATAGACCTTTCTTAATGAACTATCAACAGCTTAAACCCCAATTATGTGATGTTTTCATTTGGGTTGCTGTTTTTAGAGATCAAATTGTCTTATGGGTAATTAGTTCAAAGGAAGTGCTTACAAATCCGCTTTTTTCAAAAGGACAACACAGAGGAAATAAGGGAAATGAGGGCCAGTTGCATATTAAGCATGATAACATTCATGTCTTGAATCCATATGAACTTAAGAGCGATAATTTAGAACATTGCATTAGGGAAGCAGCTAAAAGGAATCACTAAGGGTATTAAATAACAAGTGTCAATGCTGCACAGCTAACAATGCTTGCACGCGGATGGGCGAGATCAAGGCCATTCGCCAGACAAGGCCGCAGTTAGCAAAGTAATCCCGCCCGCAAAGGCTCTGGTTTTTCTCTCCCACCGGTGAAGCGGGCGTTAAAAAGCTACAATTCAAGCAGACAATAAAATTTGCGCTATCGTCCAATTAACCACATCGCAAACGAAAACCGTGCCCACCAGTACCAATTTGCCGATTTATTCTTTCCGTCTGTGGGCAACGGCCGTTTTGCATTCCTCCTTTTGTGTGAGCTATCCAATCAAAGGGTTTTGCTGGTTTGCAACGGCCGTATTGAGCAGAAAGGGCAATTGATGCATCGTACCTTTTTTGGTACAATAATACCCGATGGATGACGAAGACATAGTTCTCAGAGTTAAGTTCTTTCGCACTGGTAATGGTAATGGTAATGAACCTGTGCGTGAATGGCTTAAAAGTCTATCACCCGATATTAGAAAAATAATTGGTGAAGACATCAAATCTGTTCAATTTGGCTGGCCTTTAGGTATGCCGCTGGTTAGAAAACTAGCACCAAATTTATGGGAAATACGTTCATCCATCAGAGAGGGTATTGTGCGTGTTCTGTTCACTATAGTAGACAACAAAATGGTTTTGTTACATGGATTCATCAAGAAATCACAAAAAACACCTCAAAATGACCTAGATATAGCTAGACGACGACTTAGGAAAGTCCAACTGGAGGATGAAAATGACGAATAAGCATATTGGTAGTGACTTTGATGACTTTCTACGTGACGAAGGTATTTTAGCTGAGGTAGAAGCTACCGCCATGAAGCGCGTGATTGCATTTCAAATCGAGCAAGAGATGAAACGCTGTAATATGACAAAAACAGAGATGGCTCTGAAAATGAAAACCAGTCGTGCCTCATTAAACAGATTACTTGATCCTTCTAATGCATCTGTTACTTTGCAAACGTTGGAGCGTGCAGCTTTGGCTGTTGATAAGAAGCTAAGAATCGAGTTGGTATAACTCAAACGTATCGGTTGGTAAGTTATAACTTGTGTTGTAGGTGGCTCAGCACCAATTTGCCGATTTGATCTTCACGTTTGTGGGCAACGGCCGTATCCCCCACCCATACCCGCAATCGATTAACTAAACTGGATTTGTGGAAACGGCCGTTTACAATGGAAGCCAACAACATCGAAAATATGCCCAAATCTTTAACCGCATAAACGGTGAAAAAATGACGACAAACGTTTTGCCTAAAAATCGCGAATACGAACCTACATGGGACATAGTCAAACTTTTCCCTGCCCAAGGACAATGGAGCGAGGAAGAGTATTTGGCCTTGGAAACCAATCGACTTGTGGAATTCTCTCAAGGCACTATTGAGGTTTTGCCGATGCCATCACAAACCCACCAATTTATCGTCTACTATCTACATCATCTTCTATTTGTGTTTATAACCGAGCATAAACTAGGACGTGTTTTAGGTGCGCCCTTTCGGATCAAATTGTGGTCTGGAAAGTATCGGGAGCCAGATGTTGCTGTGATGCTAAAAGCAAATGATAGTTTTCGCCAAGAACAATTTTGGGAGGGTGCGGATCTGGTTGTTGAGGTTGTGAGTCCAGACGATCCTAACCGTGATTTCATTGTAAAACGGCAAGAGTATGAGCAGACGGGCATTCCTGAATATTGGATTGTAGATAGTCGTGCTGAGCGCATAATTGTGTTGACTCTTGAGGATGATCATTATGTTGAATTTGGTGAGTTTACACTCGGGCAAAAAGCCTTTTCCCCATTGTTAACTGGATTTGAAGTTGATGTAACGGCCGTTTTCGCCGCAGGTATGCAATAGCAGCCCTCCTACCCCCACCTACTTGCCGATTTACTTTTTCAGTTTGCGGGAAACGGCCGTTTTCCCCACCCATCCCCCAATCGATTAACTCAACTTGATTTTTGGCAACGGCCGTATTGCCTAAATGCTACTGTGTGGAATGGGCTGCAGGCTTAAACCCGCGATGTGCGTGAAGTCGGATTGAGTTAATGTGACCAGGGTTAGGTTGTGGTGAACGGCCGTTGCGGCAATGATAGCGTCGGGCACACTCAAACCAATCTGCTGCAAACGCGCTTGATTGATATATTCGCCGGCTCTATCTGCCACTTCTTTCCCTAAATCATATGTCAAAAAACGCGATAATAATTTTCGCGTGGTGTATTTTTCATCGGGATGCATGCCGGCATGAATTTCCAGGCGCGTATGCCCGATGATCTGATCCTTGGGGGTATCGC
>CAYGMR010000407.1:3199-5550 GCA_964350725.1 uncultured Ardenticatenaceae bacterium
GTAACGGTTGTGACACTCAAACGCCCGGTTTTGCCCAGTCCGCGTAGGATTTGCACAATCTGCCGCTGCCCACGCAAATGGCGGATAATGATGCCTGTATCCAATAGATATTTACTCATCACGTCTGTTTTCCGGCTGTGGCCAAGATTGACGTAAATCCTGAAGCCAGTGGTCTATGTCTTCGTCGGATTTCATCTTTGGGTGATTGTCATCTGTCCAAATCCCAGCTGTTTCTTCCAACGCCGCCAACTGCTCTTCAATTGCCAACTGGGATTCAATCGCGTCGGCGATAAATCGACTGCGCTGTCGCGTAGGTACACGGTCATCCAAGCGTTCAACTAAATCGCGTGGCAGGGTCACGGTAATTTTTTTAGCTTGCGCAGAAGTTGAATTTGTAGACATCTGATTATACCTCTTGTTAGATGGCTACAGTGTACTGCTAAAAATATGATTTTGTCAATCTAAATTAGATTTTGATGTGCTTGATTATTTGATTAACTGAGCTTGATTTTTGGTTACGGCCGTTTACCCTTTACGCCGTCGTCCCAACAGCCAGGCCACAAACAACAGCAGCGCCCCAGCCAACACCAATTTGCCGATTTGCTCTTCCCATTTGCGCACAACGGCCGTTTCGCGTTCATCTTCCGTGCGTGCGATCCATGCGAAGGTTTCCAACATGCCAGTTTGCAACGGCCGTGTTTTCCAGCCCAACGCGCGTCGTGCCTTATCGGAACGGGCCATATAAGTGGCGCCAGCAACGGCCGCCCCATCAACGCTAATGGCGGATTTTAAATCAGTAAAGCCTGTGAGCAGACCCATGGTGGGCGCGAAAGGACGTACCATTTTGGCCGGAATGCGCAGGGGTGGGGCTGATTTGCCAGTTAGGTGTGACCAAAAATCGACCATCTCGCCTAACGGAATCGCGGGGCCAGCTAAAATATAACTCTCACCGATTGCCCCTTTTTCAGAGGTTAATACGATGCCTTCGGCAATATCTTCAACATGCGCGTAGGTGACTGTGGATTCAGGCGCAGGTAACACGGGATAGCCACGGTAAAACATGCGCATTAATTCGCTAATCATGCTGTGATCACCAGGGCCATAGACAACGCCCGGCATGGCGATGATGATGGGTGCGCCTTTTTCGATTAGAGGCAGCGCCACTTTGTAATGCGCCAGCCATTTTGTGCGGTCATAATCGGTGATGAAGGGACCATCGTTGAAATAATGTTCATCAACCAGCTGCCCATGTGTGTCACCGAAGACGGCAATGGTGCTGGCGTAGATAATCTTGGGAATGCCCAATTTATGTGCCAAACGCAATACTTTGCGCGTACCGCCCACATTGATGGTCTCCATCTTTTCCCAGTTGATGTTGCCAAGTTCATACCAGGCAGCCAAATGAAAAACGAGGTCACAGCCTTCCATGCCTGCTTGCATGGATGCTGCATCGGTGATGTCACCAGGAACGGCCGTTGCGCCTAAACTTTCAACAATCGCTATACTTTGCGGTGAACGCGCCAACGCATTGACTGTATAGCCACGCGCAATCAATTTGCGCACGACATGCTGCCCGATAAATCCTGTACCGCCAGTTACAAATGCTTTCATGTAATTAATCCTTGGTAGCTGTTCGCTTGTTCGCATTTCAGCCCGTCAGTTACTCTATATCTGCGTGTTTAGTTTGTAGAATATGCCTAGTTTTTAGGCTAAATGCTGATAGCTAAATAGCTGAGATGCTCTCATCATTATACCTGACTGATTATGAAAGGTGTATAATGCGGCTCATGCGAAACAGAATTTCTTATCTTATTATGTTCTTTTTATTGTTGAGTGGCGTGAGTTGTCGTGATGCCTCCCAAACATCAAATGAATCAGCTGTTAACCATGATGTGTCTGTTGAAAGCAATGTGTCGGTCAACGCGCAACCTCCAGATGGTGATCTGGCGCGGGTTGTGGATGTGATTGATGGGGATACGATTGATGTGGTCATCAATGGGCAGGAGTATCGCGTGCGTTATGTGGGCGTGGACACGCCAGAACGTGAAGAACCTTATTATAAAGAAGCCACGGCCGCAAATCGAGAGTATGTGGATGGTGAAGAAGTTGTTTTGGTGCAAGATGTTTCGGATACGGATCAATACGGCCGTTTACTGCGTTACATCTACCTTCCCGATGGCACCTTCGTTAATGCTGAATTGCTCGCCAATGGTTTTGCACGCACGAGCACATTTCCACCCGATGTCGCCAATGCTGATTATTTTGCACAGCTGCAAACCGAAGCACGAGAAGCGCAGCGTGGGTTTTGGGCACTCAATGAAATCCAAGCGATGCCCGTAGGATGTAACACC
>CAYGMR010000408.1:0-3402 GCA_964350725.1 uncultured Ardenticatenaceae bacterium
ACAATACGCACACCCGTTGTCGTCTCTTCGATCACATTGGCAGCCTGAGCCAACGCATCCTGCACAGCCTTTGATGCTTGCCGGATTCTACGACCCAAGACGACAATCACCCCGGTCATAATTGGAATGCCAACCAAAATCAGCAGCGTCAAACGCCAATCCAACACAAAAAGCAAAATCACTGCGCCGACTAAAGTCACCACCTGTCGGATTAGCGCCACGAGATCGGTTGTGAGTGCTTGCTGCAGCAGACTCACATCATTGGTTAAACGCGAAACAATTTCACCTGTACGATGGTCAGCATAAAATTTTAACGACAAACGCTGCAAGCTCGTATACACATCAATACGGATATCCCTGATGGCGCGTTCGCCGGCATATGCAATGGTCAGACGATGGACAAAGCTGAATACGGCTTGCAGCGCAAATACAACCAACAAGCCAATCGCTAACTGATTCAACTGCAATTGGTCCTTGTCAATGAGGACGATGTCTACTAGATTGCGCACAACCAGCGGCAAAACCAAACCCAATGCCACGCTAAACAACAAAGCGACGATCGAGATGGTCATCATTTTCCAATAAGGCTTAACATATACCAGCAAACGCCGGAACATTTGTAAGCTGTCTTTGTTCAGGCGCTGCTGTGCTTTTTTTTCATCTGAATTGCGTCGATTTGATCGAAAACGTGTCAACATAGAGGGGATTTTATCTCAAACGAGGAAAACTGGCGGGATATTTTTAGATTTTCTATTGCGCGTTGGCTACAAAATCAATGTAGAGTTCAACTTCTTCTTCAACGTTGGCCACATTGGGTACACTGGGAATGGTCAACCCATAATCTTCCCGGTTGATGGTTGTGGTGGCAGTGCCGCTGAGTTGTTCGGGGGAAACGACTGTTACTGTCAATTCAAACGTCACTGGCTGCGTTATATCACGTACTGTCAAGTCACCGTCAATCGTAAAAGTGACTTCATCACCGACAGCGGCGCTGTCTGGTAATCCGTTAACGGCCGTTGGCTCAAAAGTAATGAACTCATAATCATCCGTTTTTAGGATTTCATTTTTAATCGCACGATTGCGGAAATTATTATCCGTCGTCAACGCACGTGCATTAATTTGGATAATGCCCGCTTCAGTCGCCGCCAGATCATTCAAATCAACACCAATCTCACCGGCAACCTGGTCCGTTGACCCAACGACTGTGATGCGATTGCCACGCAAATCCTCGTCCAATTCAAAGCGAACTTGGGATGCTTCGGGGCTAATTTGATAAATGACAGTGCCCGAAGCCGCTGACTCGTCGGTGGTCGTTGATTCATCAGCAGCTGATTCTTCCATCGCTTCAGAATCATCATGCGCCGTTTCTGCCTCTTCTTCAGCCGTATCTGCCTGTGCATCTTCATCTGTGGCTGCATCGGCATCGTCCATCTCTTCTTCAGCAGTATCGGTTGCTTGCAAAGGGATGGCCTCAATAGGCGCGCTGGCTGCTTCAGGTTCTTGTAATATGCCACATGCACTAACTGAAATTAGTAAGAGTGTGAGCAGTGTCATCAATATAGTTTGTTTTTTCATAAAAATTTCTCCGATTGTTTGTTTATAGTTTTGTCCAATTTCAATGATTGAACAAAACTGTAAGGGTTTTTTCGTTTTTCTATTCGGTGTTACCACTATTTTGGGCGCGATTCAAGCGATTATTAAGAAATTCTTCTACGGCCGTTGCCGGATCCTGATCTCCCAAAAATGTAGAATCTGTAAATGTTTCAATTAAAACAGCCGAAACATCATCCAGATCACCCCCATTTTCTGTGACAATTTCAGCCAGTGTTTTGCCTTCAGCTGTTTGAGCCTGAATATCTTCCACACTGACCCCTGTGACTTCACTCACAGCTGCGACAGCTTCTTGATAAGGATTGAACCGATCAGCAGGGTCAATCCCGCTGGCCTGTGCCTCCAAATTGCGCACGACCAAATTGGTTAACATGCTCTCCAAAAAGTCTGATCCACCTGCCGTAATTTCAGCTTGCCGGGTTTCAATTGCACCAGGATCACCACCGCCAGGGCCGCCACCAGGAAAACCACCACCGCCGCCAGGTCTTTCGCCCGGCAAACCACCAGCAGACCGACCAGCGCCGTCAGCGCTGCCGCCGCCACGGGCTTGACCAGGCTCAACGAGCTCGCTCATGCTTTCCTGGGTAAGCTGTAATGCGGCAATCGCGTTTATTTGTTCAGCGGTCATGTTATTTTGAATTTGTTTGATGACGGCATTCGTTTCGGCATCAGCAGCTGTGCCGCTTTGCACTAAGCTGTTGAGTGCTTGCCAATAGGGCAATAAGGTTTCTGCCTGCGCTTGATCAACAGACAGATCGGTATCTGCTAGCTGAATAGTACCCAAAGCCAATTGCCCCTGTACGGAGAGCGCATCAGCATAATCAGCATTGAGTTGGACGCCATCCTCGGATGAAACTGTTGACGTGTTTGTGACAACGGCCGTATCGCCACCTTCTGCAGCAACGGCCGTTTCCACATTTTCCGACCCACCACAAGCCGCTAACAATAAAATTGTCCCTAACAATAAAACGATAATTTTTTTCATCTTTCACTCCTTATAAGTTATTCATGGCGCAAGGCTTCGATTGGGTCTAATTGTGCTGCTTTATTTGCCGGGAAAAAGCCAAAGAAAATGCCCACAGCCGCCGCCGAGAAAAAGGCCAATACAATCGAGCTAGGGACAATCACAGTCGGCATATCACCGGTATAACCAAACAAAATCGCGCCACCTACACCCAATAAAATACCAATCAACCCGCCTACCAGACTCAACATCAACGCCTCTGTCAGGAATTGCATACGGATGTCGTTGGGGGTCGCACCGACCGACTGGCGAATACCAATTTCACGTGTGCGTTCAGTGACACTGACAAGCATGATATTCATGATGCCAATACCGCCGACAACCAATGAAACCCCTGCAACCCAGGCCAACAAACTACGGAAGGCTTCGGTTGCAGCACCTTGTGTATCGACAATATCTTGCTGGGTTTGAATAGCGAAGGGCAGCTCATCAGGGGCTATGTCCTTGCTGTTGGCCAGCTTGGCCTGAATTTGTTGAATCACCAAGTCCATGTCTGCCTCTTCATCAATTTGCGCATAAATAATGCGTACCTGATCGCCAACAAAACGCGCAAATTGTGTTGGCACAAATTTCTCGAAGGCCAATGTGATCGGCACATAGAGTTGGGCATCAAAATCAGTATTGCCCACGACTCCTTTTTCATCGGCGACTCCGATAACTGTCAATTTTGTATTGCCAACGGTCACAGCCTGTCCGATAGAATCACTGTTGCCAAACAAATCGTTCGCCAAACTCGCCCCCAATATCGCTACTTTAGATTTGCGATC
>CAYGMR010000408.1:3412-5530 GCA_964350725.1 uncultured Ardenticatenaceae bacterium
CTCGTTAAAGAAACGGCCGTCGGCAATCTCCACAGCCCTCACCGAAGGAAAATCAGGCAACGTCCCCAAAACAGAAACTTCTGTCAACGTATTGCCATCATATTTAATCGTTTGAGCACTACCCATTTCAACAACTGTGCCGACAACGCCCCCCACACTTTCGATAACATCCAAATCAGTATAAAGCAGCTGTGGTGTGTCATTATCAGTCCCTGGACCACCCCGACCAACTGAATTCTGAATAAAAACCAGATTAGCACCCAACCCTTGAATTTGTTCAGCAATTTGCGCTTCGGTACCAGCACTAATGGAGATCATGATAATCACAGCCGCTACGCCGATAATGACACCCAACATTGTCAGCAAGGAGCGCACTTTATTGCGTACCACACCTTCCCAAGAAATCCGCAGAATCTCCAGCGGGCTGATGCTGCTGGTAATACCATTCAAGTTTGACTCCTGCGGTTTTACAGCAGGAATCTTTTCACCCTCAATTGTTGTCGCCATTTACTGCCTCCTATCCGAATCGATCAGGCCATCAATCAATACAATGGTACGTTGCGTTTGCTCGGCAACATCATTTTCATGCGTGACCATGACGATGGTACGGCCGCGTGCGTGTAATTTATGCAAGATATCGAGGATTTCGGCGCTGGTCTTTGTATCTAAGTTACCGGTGGGCTCGTCAGCCATGATCAAAGCTGGATCGTTTACCAACGCACGTGCAATCGCAACACGCTGCCGCTGACCACCCGACAGTTCATTGGGATCATGGTGGGCACGATCTGCTAAACCCACGGCTTCGAGGGCGGCCATTGCCATGTCCGAACGTTCGTTATCGGTGATACGGCCGTTGCGCTTATAAACCAAAGGCAGCATCACATTACGCAATGCGCTTGTGCGCGGCAGCAAATTAAACGACTGAAAAATAAAGCCTAACTGCCGGTTGCGAATCGCAGCCAACTGCACTTTATTCAGACCGCTCACGTCTTCGCCAGCCAGCAGATATTGGCCTTCTGTGGGCCGGTCTAAACAGCCTAGAATATTCATCAAGGTGCTCTTGCCAGAGCCGGACGGCCCCATAATGGCAACAAACTCGCCTGGATCAATGCGTACATCGACACCGTCCAGCGCACGCACCTGAATATCGCCCATACCGTAAACTTTATGTAAATTTTGGGTTTGTATAATTGGTTGAATCATTAGTAAACTCTTTTAGGAACACGGAGTTACACGGAGAAAGGAATGAGGCTCACGGAGGTTTTGGAGAAAAATGGCTGCAAAAAGCTGACTGTTTAGGCCACAATCATTTTTGCAAACGAACTCTCCTACTCTTCTCCGAGTATCTCCGTTTTACCTGCGTGAAACTCCGTGTAACTTCTTCATCTTTATTGCGTTTCTATAATGCCCGTCGTGACGGTATCACCCACTTCCACACCAGAAATGATTTCGGCAAATGTGTAATCCATCAGGCCAACTTCCACAAAAGTGAGTTCGGGTTCGTCGCCATTCATAACAAAAACAGCATATTGGCCCGGAGATATTTCACGTAATGCTTCCACGGGGACTAACATCGCATTCGTAGCCCGGCCGCCAATCACATCAATATTGGCGTTGAGGCCAATCGGCAAAGGCTGGGGTTTGTTGTAATCTAGTTCGACGAAGGCACGTACGGCCGTGACGTTACTGACCGTCTGGAGCTGCGGATCAACCTGGATAATCGTGCCTGTAAAAGTTTCATTGGGCAGCGCATCAAAAGTGACATCAACTTCATAACCCAAACCAACTTTATCGAGGTCGGTTTCATCCAGATAAACTTCGATAATGGGTTGATTCAGATCGGCCAGGGTAATTATCGCGGTGGTCCCCACTGTTTCGCCGACATTAGCATCAACTGTCAAGATAACGCCGTCCATTGGGCTGGTAAGTGTCATCGCATCCAAAGCATCTTGCGCGGCATCCACATTCATCTGATTTTGTTGCAAATCAAGCCCGGCAGCTTCTTGATTGAGCAAAGCTTGTTGGTAGGTTAATTCTGCTTGGCGAACGGCCGTTTCTGCCGCACTAATTTCTTCATCCGTAGGGCCAGACTGGGCGGCTTTGAGCGCCAGTTCTGCA
>CAYGMR010000409.1:0-5519 GCA_964350725.1 uncultured Ardenticatenaceae bacterium
ATGGCATGATTGCGCCCCTGGCTGATATTGACACCCGGCACAACGATAATTTTGAGCGGCAGCCATTCCTGGTATTCGGATAAGATTTCGACTGTATTATCTGTCGATCCGCCGTCGCAGAAGATGATTTCATCAGGGAATTGGGTTTGATTGATGAGCGAATTCAGCAACGGCCGTAACGCTTCACCTTCGTTTAATACTGTTGCGATCACCGATACTTGCATAAAATGTTGCCTCAACTGCATATTGCCTAATTTTGGGCATTTTGTGAAAAGCCTCTACACTTTCAACACATAACTGTGAAAAAAGTCACACATTACTTTGTGTTTGTTAGTATTCAGGAGAAAATCAAATGGAAGAAACGGCCGTTCTTAACTTACTTATTCATGGCAATCAACTCAAACGCACGGTGCGGTCGGGTTGGGTGCAGCGCGGCGTTCCAAATGCTGAAAACGTTGCAGCGCATAGTTATGGCGTTGTGTTTACTGCCTTGACCTTGGCACAAATTATAGAAACCGAAGTCGACTTGGAAAAAGTTTTGATTATGGCGACATTGCATGATTTGCCCGAAGGGTTGACGACTGACATTCCCACACCCGCCTGGCGTTATTTGCCTGAGGGCATCAAAACTGAGGTAGAGCGTGGTGCCATGCATGAGATTATGGCAGATGTCACATTTGCGCCCAAGCTGTTAGCTATATGGGAAGAACTCCATGCCTCAGAAACGGCCGAATCCTTGTTGGCGCATGATGCCGATAAACTCGACATGTTTATCCAGGCATGGATGTATGAACAGCAAACGGGCAACCGCCAATTGGCAGAGTTTTGGACAACCCAACATCAATTCCATTACGCGCAAGCACAGGCTATTTATGATTTGCTGCGCGCACAGAGGGTTTGAGTGGTGAAGGGGCAAAGTAGGAGACCTGGCAACTTTATAACCTTCCTGCAACCATTAATCTAACTTGCCCTACAAAACACATCGTTTATACTTCTCGCGATGATAAAAACAGTCTTTGCTATTATGGGCGCTTGTATAACTTTGGCTGTATTAGCCATAACGCTACAGGCGCAAACTGAAAATCCAACCCCCGTTGGGTCAACTCCCAGTCCCGCCTTACCGATGCAGACACATGTGGTCGAGGGTGGTGAAAATCTAACATTTATTGCTGAAACATTTGATGTGACGGTTGAAGATCTGATGGTGGTCAACAATATTCGCAGCAGTGATATTTTGGCAGTTGGACAAGAATTGTTGATTCCTGGCGGTGAAGGGCAAGAAGTAGCGACCGCTTACCGTGCCCAATTAGGGGATTCCGTAACGGCCGTTGCGATCCGTTTTAATACGGATCCTTTAGCGGTTGCCCAATTTAATCGGCTTGTTTTTCCTGCGTATAGCGGCTTGGATTTTAATCAGCCGGTAGCCGTGATTAGTCAAACGGGAACGGCCGACCCTCAAACCATAACCGGACAACCACATTTGGTCATGCCTGGTGAAACCCCAGCATTGATCGCCGCAAAATATGGTGTATCCCTTGTTGATTTAATCACAGCGAATCATTTAACTTTTCCAGCGAAGGTCTATGCCGGCCAACGTTTGCGGATTCCTGGACCTGATGAATACCAGTTTTTACCAGGTGAATGGGAAAAGGTGGAGATTACTCCGAATCCCATCATACAAGGCTCAACTGTTTCAATTTATGTCGAAAACTTTTTAGATGGGCAGCCAACTGGCGAATTTGCCGGCCAACCCTTGAATTTTATTGCCAAGGATAACGGTTTTGCGGCCATTGTTGGCTTGGATGCGTTTACGGCCGTTGGCCAATACCCCTTATCTTTGGAAGGTGCCGGCAGCCGTCCTTGGACAGCTTTCGAGCAAGATGTCCCAGTGCAAGCTGCGGGTTATATTGTGCAGGAAATTAATGTGTCGGAGGAATTAGCGCCCCTGTTAGACCCTGAAATTCGCCAGGAAGAAGATGATTTCCTCTATAAAATTTATGCCAATAATTCTGGAGATCCACAATGGGAAGGCGTTTTCCAGGTACCAATTACCGGCACTGTGACGGCGCGTTATGGCGACGGCCGTTCTTATAACGAAGGGCCAGTGGAGATTTTCCATTCAGGTGTGGATTTTGACGGCACGATTGGTACAACGATTTCGGCTCCCGCAGCTGGTGAAGTGATTTTTAACGAATGGTTGGACCTACGCGGCCAAACGGTCATCGTCGATCATGGTTTTGGTGTTATGACTGGTTATTATCATTTATCAGACACCTTTGTTGAAGTTGGTGAGAGTGTTGTCGCTGGACAACCCTTGGCGGCTGGTGGTTCAACTGGCCTGTCAACCGGGCCACATTTACATTGGGAACTGCGCGTGATGGGGGTGCCGGTGGATGGGTTGCCGTGGACACAACGGCCGTTTCCATAATTAACTCATGTGAGGCGGGAGCAGGAGAAGCCAATCCTGCTGGCAGCAATGGGCCGAATGCTGATCTCAAACTAACCAACAGTTGGCCTGCTGCACACACGGCCTTGATCTAAGCAGAACACAATCATCGTTGTTTACGTTTAATGGGTAAATGGAAACGGAGCAAAGTTGAAAAAAGTTCTGTTTCCATTTACATTGGCATCTAAGCGGGGTGTTGGTATAATTTCTCGTTGTGAAACGACCTCATTATCGTAATAACTTCAGCACTTCCCCAATTGACAGGAGATTGATGTGATTCAGGCCCAAACTCAAAGCGCAGAATATTGGGGTTCCCAATTTGACCTTTCTGATTCTGACATTGAGCAAATATATAATCACTTATTAGAGGTTGAAAAACCTCAAACTATAGAAGCGATCACACGCGTTGTGATGGCACATCGTGTAGCTGCCGAGACGCAGAAGATTCAACGGCGTATGCAAGGCAGCATTTTATATCAGCCCCAAAACAGCTATGCGGTTGGCGACCAACTTGTGTTTCCGGAATTCCAATTCGCCCAAGGCAGCGTAACGGCCGTTCGTGATGGCTACAACCCTGAAGAAGGGCATTTTCAAGTCATTGCTGTTGATGTCGCCAATAAAACACGAGAATTCGCTGCCGCCTATATACATCCGCATCCTTTAAATCTAGAGGGTGAAGATGATATTGAACATTATCTTGTAACAGATTTAGACTTTTTGTATGCGCAGTTTGGTTCAGAAATGATTGCGCAGATCGAAACGGCTTTAGCTGCAAAACCAGACTTTATTCGAATCGAAAATACATGGTTTGCTAAATCGCTGTTGATTGACATAAACATCGGTCATTTGCATTTATCCGAAGCAATCTTGGAGATTAATGAAGGTGGCCCTATGTCACCGGAAGAAATGATTCCGTTTTTGGATTTGGATCCGGCTGTGGATATTAGTGTGCAAAGATTTTCACTTAATGCAGCCCTGGTAGCTGATGAACGCTTTGATGAAGTAGCCCCAGCTGGCGAAATCGCCTGGTATTTGAAGCGGCTCGAACCAGATGCAGTCAAAGAGACTCCTGCACGGCTCAAGTATCAACCTGAGCCATATGATCGCGCACTTTTGAATTCACAGCTGCAATTCTTGGAGCAAGAACTTGATGATGAATGGTCAGATTTAGCCAAAAGCGGTTTCTCGCAGCCTGCTGTGCTTGCATTGACATTCCCCCATCGTTGGTCAGGGACTTTACCTTTAAGTTCGCGCATGAAAGCGATATTGCCAAAAAGTAGTCGTCCGCGCCAACGTGTGCTGTTTATTGATGAAGAAACACAGCAGGAAATTGTGGGATGGGTTGTCAAAGACGGCCGTTATATTTATGGTCTCAAAGAGTGGTACGATGAGTTCAAAATCCCAGTGGGTGGATTTCTGCATTTTTCGCCTGGTCCTAAACCTGGCGTGATTATGTTAGGGTTTGATCGTCGCCGTGCTCAACGCGAATGGGTGCGTTTGGCATCTGTTGCGGACAATCGAATCCAGTTTAATTTGGAGCGGCGCTCAATTAGTTGTGGCTATGATGATTTATTGATTGTGGGCACAGATGTGGTGGCAGCGATTGATGCCCTGTGGCGCCGTGCGGAATCAAACAAACGCACATTGGCGTCATTGCTAATTGAAATATTCCCTTCTTTGGCGGCAATGAATCCACAAAGTGGTGTGCATGCCAAAACGCTCTATAGTGCTGTTAACATGTTAAAACGTGTGCCACCAGGACCAGTATTTGCTGAATTAACGCGCAATCCAGCATTTGAATCTGTTGGTGATTTATATTGGCAGTTGAATAAAGTAAATTAATAAATAGTAAAGACTCTGGTTTCGGGTGGGTTTCCTGACCGTACACGGTTGAAACGCTGTCAAGAGACCAGCCACGATCAGTTTGAATAAGAGGATAAAACAAATGAAGGAGTGTTTCCTTGGGTAGTAGACCGCGTCCAAAAGTAAATCTAAAAAGACTTAAACGTGTTACGCCTGATTCAAAGTTTTACATCGATTTTGAATGGTGGGAATCTTCTAATCTGGATTTAAAAACATATCTGATGACACGCCTGCAAATTGGTGATGAGAGTGAATTGGATACTGATATTGAGTATGTTGATTTGGTTGATGGGCAAACCGGTGAAGTTAGACGTGTGGATGGATTCCAATATTTGATACAGGCATATTTCCGTCAACTGCCTGATGATTTTATGCTAAACGCTTCATTGGTGGATGCCGCATTTTGTGTGTTGTTGTCTAATGCGAATCAACCTATGACGGGGCGTGAAATTGCTGAACGTATTAAAAAACCAGCTAGAGTTGTTGTACGCACCTTAGGCGGTACAACTGTTTATCAGGGTATTCGCCCGATTCACGAGGATTAGGGGACTGAAGTGTCTTTTACAGCGATGTCAGGGGTAAATGAACATGCGCCAGCCAAGATGCGCGTGTTTATCGCGGGTGTCATGCAGGGCAAACGGTTGGATGATCGAATTGATGCACAGGATTATCGCCTGCGCATTGGTGCGGCTCTCCGGGATTACATTCCGGATGCAGAGATCACTGATCCGTGGGCATTAAATCCGCATAGTGTCAATTATGATGAACAACGCGCGCGGCATACATTTTTGTCAATGACGCGCAAGGCCTCGGATGCGGATTTGCTAATCGCTTATTTGCCGACGGTGAGCATGGGCACGGCGATGGAAATGTGGCAGGCTTTTCAAGCTGGCACTTATATCATTGCTGTGACACCGCATATCCACCATTGGGCAATTCGTTTCACAGCCAATGAGATTTTGCCTGATCTGGATACGCTTTTGGCAGATATTGAAAACGGCCGTATTTACAAACTGCTACAATCCCAAACCGAGTAGAATTTATATGACACGCGACCCGTATGTTGGTCAACTCATTCCCGTGAAGGCGGAAATCCAGATGTTTGCAAACCCGATTTTGTTTGACGTGGTTCACATCGCAGATTAGAATTACAATGATTAATAACCCAATTGGCCCCAGTAGCTCAATGGATAGAGCGCCGGACTTCTAA
>CAYGMR010000410.1:0-5501 GCA_964350725.1 uncultured Ardenticatenaceae bacterium
AGCCGCCCTGGCCACCCTCCAAAAAGCCGACCTACTTTTACCACCCCTAAATAAAACCTCCGTGATCTCTGTGCCCTCCGTGGTTCAAACCCCCTTAGTCTCAGTTGTAATAGTCACCCGTGACGGCCGTCATCATTTGCAAGAATGTATCCCATCCATTTTGGCACAGACTTATCCCGCTGTTGAAATCATTGTGGTCGATGATGCCTCGACGGATAGAACCGAGCCTTATCTACGTGCCTATTATCCGCAGGTACGGGTTTTACAACAGCAAGATGGCCCCAATTTTGCCGCCGGTTGTAATTTAGGCGCAGCAGCAGCTAAAGGGGATCTGATTTTTTTCCTGAATAATGACACCATCCTCGACCCCCACTGCATCAGCGAACTCGTCGCGGCCCAGCAAGAACGCGAAAATGTAGGGGGTGTCGCTGCGATGTTGCGCTTTTATGATAATCGGCCGTTTATCAATGGCTTGGGCACGCTGGTACGCCGGCTGGGTTTTGGGTATGACATCGGCATTGGCAGTCTGGATGTTGGGCAGTATGAGCAGGTTGCCGCAGTACCTTTCCTCTGTTTTGGTGCTGCACTCATCCCGCGTTCAGCATTGGAACATGTTGGCCCTGTCGAAGAAGCGTACCAATTTTATTATGAAGATGCGGATTGGAGCTATCGGGCACGTGCCCGTGGCCTAAAGCTGATTCCAGCGTCGCGTGCGCTGGTCTACCATAAATTTGGGGCCAGCACGAGTTTGTTGGCGCAAGCGTTTAAGACACGTTTGGCAACCCGTAACCGGCTCTGGTTTGTGTTGAAGAATTTCCCCTTTTGGGAATTGCTGCTTCAATTTCTGCTTTATGGTTTAGATGATGGTGCGCGTTTTACCAAGCATGTATGGCTGCGCGAATATGGGCTGGCAACGGCCGTTGCGCAAGCATGGCTCCAATTTTTGGCTGGCGTGCCACGCATCTTGGCCGCACGCAAAAAGACGTGGTCGGACGTGACTCGCACTTCAGTGAATTTATCTGCTTTGGCACGGCCGTTTCCCTTGCCCGAAATGTTGAGCACGCTGCCAAAATTGACACTCAACCTTGTCGAAAATCAATATCGACCTTATCTTGAAGCGATGACATCCCACTCTTCAAACAAGCGTCTGCTCATCATCAGTCCTGATGCTGTCAACAGCAGTATGGGCGGTGTGGGCATTCGTTATTGGGAATTAGCGCATCAATTGGCCGGTGAAACGGCCGTTACACTTGCCATCCCCCACGAAACTGACCTGACCTCAACAGAAGTCACCTTGCGTCAATATCGTGAAGGGGATGCAGATTCGTTACGCGTTTTGGTGGCCGAGTCTGACATCATCTTGCTGTCAGGCTTCACTGTCTATCATCATCCTTTTTTGCGGCAAGTGCCACAATATATCATTGTTGATCTATATGATCCCATGATTTTGGAGAATTTGGAACGTTTTGCGGAACGGCCGCTGCCCGAACGTGAAGGGCTGCATAATGTGGGTGTAGCCACATTCAATGATTTATTTTCCTTGGGCGACTTTTTTATATGTGCCAGCGAGAAACAGCGCGATTATTGGCTGGGCGCCTTGTCGGCCGCCAATCGCGTCAATCCAGCCGCTTACCAAACTGACCCAACTTTGCGGCGGCTTCTGGCAACTGTGCCTTTTGGACTGCCCTCACAGCCGCCGCAGTCAACCAAAGCTGTGCTCAAGGGAGTGCGCTCTGGCATTAGTCGTGATGACAAACTGATTATTTGGGGCGGTGGCCTGTGGGATTGGCTCGATCCATTGACCTTGGTCGAGGCGATGCCGCTTGTCCTAAAGGAAATTCCCACGGCACGCCTCTTCTTCTTGGGCATCAAACACCCGAATCCAGATGTGCCGCCTTCGCAAATGGCACAGCAGACATTGGCGCGGGCTGAAGCGATGGGATTGTTAGAAACGGCCGTTTTCTACAATCAATGGACGCCCTATGCCGAGCGCATTAATTATTTAGCCGAAGCAGATGTGGGTGTGAGTTTACACGGCGACCATATCGAAACCCGTTTTGCTGTGCGTACACGCTTGATGGACTATTTATGGGCGAGGCTGCCCATGGTGGTTAACGGTGGTGATGTGTTGGGGGAGTTGGTGGCTAAACATGGTTTGGGTTTTGTCGTGCCGGTGGGGGATGTGACGGCCGTTGCCGACAGCATTATCCAGTTACTCAAGAAACCAGTAGCACCCGATCAATTCAAGACGGTTACGGCTCAATTCACATGGCCGCAGGTTGCCGAACCATTAAAACAATATGTAGCCGCTCCTTGGCGTAATGGGGGTAAAGGCGATCGGTTGGCAGAAACGGCCGTTAATCTCAAACTTCCCGCCACACCCCTGACCCAACTGCCCGCCAAAGTGGTTTCATCCCTACGTACCAAAGGCATTGGCGGTTTATGGCAAGATGTCCAAGCTTATTTTCGATGGCTGGCACGCCATTAATCCATAAACAATGAAATTCCCTTCGGCTGCACTCAGGAGAGGCTTGTACAATGGGCTTGTACAATGAACAAGAAAAATGTCAAAGATTACACAGATTTCGCAGATTGAAAGGAGAAATCTGTGTAATCTGCGGTATCTTTGATTGACTTTTTGATCCTGGCTTGTCCAGGTTAGGTAAAAAATTATCTAATGGTTTTAAAATCAGGAGGACACGGATAGGAAATACACAGGAACACATCTCTGAGTTTCTTTTTATCCGAGTCCTAAATTCTATTTCAAAACGGATATTGATTTAAATGCGAATTTTACATGTCGTGCAAGGGTATACACCCGCGATTGGCGGGACCGAGCGACTCGTCCAGAAAGTATCAGAAAAATTAGTGGAACGGCATGGTGATGATGTCACCGTCTTTACCACGAATGCATACAATTGCGAACTGTTTTGGCGGCGCGATCAACCGCAATTGCCTGTAGGTGTTGAGCAGATTAATGGCGTCACCGTTCGTCGTTTTCCGGTCTTTAACCGTTTTAATAAATTGCGTTTTTTAGCGGCCGGCTTCACATATAAATATGGTTTGCCCTACAATGATTGGTTTCGCGCTTTCTACAATGGCCCCTTGATCCCGGGTATGACCAAACAGATTCGTGAATTTGGTGCAGATATTATTGCGGGTTCCTCTTTCCCGCTATTGCATATGCATTATATGCAGCGTGCTGGGAAGCAAGCTGGTATTCCGGTCGTTTTTTATGGCGGTATTCATACGGCCGATACCTTCGGTTTTGAACGCCCGATGATCTACAAAGCAATCAAAGAAGTCGATGCTTACGTCGCTTACACCAGCTTTGAGCGTGATTATCTGATCGGACGCGGCATTCCGGCAGCTAAAATCGGTATCACTGGCGTTGGTGTGGATCCCGAACCGTTTGTGGGGGCAGATAAGCAGCTCATTCGCCAAAAATATGGCTGGGGGGATGCACCAGTGGTTGGCTTTATCGGCCAACAGGTGCCGCATAAAGGTATCGACATGATTATGGCGGCGATGGCGGCGGTCTGGGAAGAAAACCCAGAAACGTGTCTGCTCATCGCTGGTTCTGAAACAACCTATTCGGCCGTGATTGCCGATTGGGTGGCGCATCTGACACCTGAGCAACGTGCGCGTGTGGCGATTATCAATAATTTTTCTGAAGCGGAAAAACCGGCGATTTTTGCGGCTTGTGACATGATTTTATATCCCTCTGGTCATGAATCTTTTGGCATTGTTTTCTTGGAAGCATGGGCCAGCGGCAAACCGGTTGTGGGCGCACGCATTGGCGCCATTCCGACGGTGATTGATGAAGGTGTAGATGGCTTATTAATCACCCATCGTAACACGGGCGATTTGATTGAGGCAATGCTTACCTTAATAAATCAACCCGACCTGGCTGTTCAACTGGGGGCTGCCGGGCACGCAAAAGTGTTGCAACAATATACCTGGGATATTGTTGCCGACAAATTTCGTGGCATTTATCTGTCCATTCAGCAAAGCGACCAGCCAACAAAAAAAGAGTTTTAATAAATCATTGTGGTTTATTTTAACAAGGAAACGTATTTTTATGATAGATAAAATCAGTTCGTTTTTATCTAAAATTTTGTTTATTTTTGTATTTGTTTTATTAGTTGGGGGGATAAACGGCCGTTTGCAAGCCAAATCACCGACTGATACCACAAATTTAGAGATTGTTTCTCCACCAACGGACGGTGCCGTTTTATCTGAAATTGATGAATTTGCCACCACAAATTTTGGTGATCCCTGGGATATGAATGAAGTTACAGATTTGGCTTTTTACCGTGATGAAAGTCAGATTGCCAACAGCACCTTCAGCAATGGCATCTATTCGGGGCAGATGACAAATGGTCAAGGTGGTGAACGCATCACTTTGTTGACTGCTGGTTCGCGCAATAATGCGGCCATGCGCATCGGCAAAATTGGTTATAATTACCCCATCAATGCTGATTATTACCGCTATTTAACATTTCGTATGTATTCCAATAACGATACCTGTAACTCTGGTTTGGTTCTTTGGTATGCTGAAGATTCCTATACAACTGCTGTTCAAGGTATTACGAATGGGTTTCTTGTGCCACCTGATCCTTGTATAAACCAACCACCCGGCTGGTATACCTATGTATTGGATTTGAAGACAATTGGCTTACAACAAGGACAAAAACAGTGGTCAGGGCTTATCCGCGAATTGATCTTGAAACCCTTTGCCGGCACAGGTGCGGCAGGCAGTACAGTTAAGTTAGATTGGGCACGTTTAACGGCTGCGGATCCACGTTCGATACGGCCGTATACCATCCAATGGAATGGGGATGGTTCAGGCGGTGCTGTTTCCTTGTATGCCAGCCCCAATAACCAAACCCTGGGTGAGGATGATGATATTCTGATTGCCACAAATCAAAGTGCAAATGGCGGCAGTTTTGTTTTCCAAACAGGCGTTTTACCTGCGGGCACCTATCATATTGCCGTCAAAAATGGCAGCGGCACAACATGGAGCGGCGGTCCGTTAATTATCAATGCCCCGCCGCAGACAACCATCACACGCCCCAGCAAAACCAGTGGTACAGAATATGCAGGTGCTGTACTTGGTAATGCGTGGGACATGAATGATGCGACTGATTTGAATGATGTGCTGCCGCATTCATGGGAGACATGTGTTGCCAATGAAACCTATAACGCCAGTGTTTATAAAACATCGGTTCTGCCGTGTTCAACAGGTGCGCAATACACCGATGCACGGCTTATCATGGGTCACATGACTTCTCCTGATCGAAATATTGATACCCATAAATATCGCTATCTGTCATTTCGTACCCATTTGGATGGTATGCAAGATGTGGCTCAGGGGTGGGTTACCCGTTTTGGGTGGTGGCAGGATCAAGGGGGTGTGACCACTGAGTTGACGGTGATGAGTCGCGATGTGATTATTTTGGAGGGCTGGAACACATATCATGTTGATTTGTGGGCAGATG
>CAYGMR010000411.1:0-5498 GCA_964350725.1 uncultured Ardenticatenaceae bacterium
CATGATGGCCCGAGCAGCTTTTGATCATTCATTACAAGATTTGCAAGTGCGTGTGTTGGCTATGGGCAGCCAGGTTGAACAAAATATCCCTAAAATTGTAACTGCTTTGCTTACACGCGATGTGGAGACAGCCCATGCGATAATTGATTCTGATAAAGCGGTGAATGAACAGCAGATCACTATTATTATGGATTGCTTGAAGTTGATTGCCACACAACAACCGACGGCGAAAGACATGCGCTTCATTGCATCGACGCTTGAGATAGTGGGTGAATTGGAACGGATAAATGATTATGTCAAGGGGATTGGTCGTACAAGTTTGCTGTTGGGTGATTGGTTGCTTTTGGTACCATTTCGTGAAAATTTACCGATAATGGCGGGGCTTGTGCGCGATATGTTGCGCCGCAGTTTAGATGCCTTTGCCAAAAATGATGAAGCGCTGGCACGGAGTGTGCCACCTTCTGATGATCTGGTTGATGATATTTTCCGGAAGCTTTATGTCGATATTTTGGCTTATGCACGCGATAATCCACAAGAAATCGAACGTGCCAGTCAGTTGGAATGGGTGATTCACAATTTGGAACGTGCCGCTGACCGTATGATCAATATTTGTGAATGGGTAATTTACATGGCGACGGGTGTGTATCAGGAAATCGAATCGGAATATGAAGCACCGCCGCTTGGCACTGCATGAGTACTGTGTAATAAATAGGGCGCTAGAGTGGAACGGCCGTAACCCCCCAAGTAATATCCCTGCATGTCGAAATGGTTATTGTGGCTTTTCTTACCCGGATTATTTTTAACGGCTTGTCAGCTAGGTGCTGATGATTTGCCGCCCATCCTCTATTTAGGTTGGGATGAACAAGATCGCAATCAAATTTATCGTGTGACAACTGCAGATGATCCGCAAGCTTTAACTTCTGATGCCAATGGGGTCTATGATTTTGTGGTTGCGCCCGATGGTAAACAGATTGTTTACTCGGTATTGTTGGAATATGGTGACAGTGAGATTTGGATAATGGCTGACAACGGCCGTAACCCGCGAAAATTGCTTGATTGTCCTCAGGCTGAATGTGCGAATCTGGTTTGGTCACCGGACAATAAAAAGATCGTTTACGAAAAGCGCCCGCACATAGCCGATGGCATAAATAGCGCACCTTCGCTTTGGTGGTTGGATAGTGAATCAGGCGAAACTTTGCCCGTGTTAGAAGATGAGTCAGCACTTGGTTCTGGGGTGCGTTTTTCTCCAGATGGACAGTGGTTGGGTTATGTTGCACCTGAAGATGGTGGCGTGTATGTGTATCATTTAGAAGACGGCCGTTTCAACTTTTTCGCGGATGAAATCGGTATGCCTATCGCCTGGAACCCAGACAGCAAGCAGTTTGTGGTTGGTAATTTGGATGTGGCGATAATTCACGGAGAGGAAGGCGAGACACATGATACACACGCGCATGATTATGAAACGGCCGTTTATCTCTCTGTCGCAGACCCAGAAACGGGCATAGCGACACTCATCAGTCCCAACATGGTCGTTGATGATGGCACGCCAGCTTGGTCACCCGATGGCGAATGGATCGCCTTTGGTCGCAAGAAGCCCCAAACCGCTAGTGGCCGCCAACTATGGCTGATGCGCCCAGATGGCAGTGATGCCCAGGCCATAACTGATGATTTAATGGTCAATCATGGCCCGCCGCAGTGGTCGCCAGATGGCAATTATCTTCTTTTTCAAAGATTTGAACTCGACACCCCCAATGCCGAACCTGGCATCTGGTTGTTAGAGATTGAAACTGGCGCCATGCAAGAAATTGCTCCCAATGGCATGTTGCCCCTCTGGCACACGCAATAAAATAGGGGTCTGGAGTTATGGCAACGAAATTCCCACAACTGCAATCAGAACAGGCTTGTATAACGAACAAAAAATATCAAAGAATACATAGATGACGCAGGTTGAAAAGGAACCTGTGTAATCTTTGATCACCTTATAAGCATATAGTTGGACAGGATATAATGAAAAAAAAGAGCGTTTTAATTTTATGTACTGGCAATTCCTGCCGCAGCCACATGGCTGAAGGCCTGGTTACTCATTTCATGGGCGACACATGGCAAGCCTATTCAGCAGGCACAGAACCATCTGGGTATGTGCATCCATTGGCGATTGTTGTTATGGCGGAAATTGGTATAGATATTTCCGAGCATGCATCAAAATCGACGGAAGAATTTCGTGATATGCCCTTGGATTGGGTCATTACCGTTTGTGACGATGCTGCCGAAAAATGCCCGATCTGGTTGGGCCAAGGCCAGAAAAAACACATCCCTTTCCCAGATCCAGCCCATGCTGTGGGTACAGATGATGAAAAATTAGTGATATTCCGTCAAGTACGCGATGATATCCGTGAGCAAGTACTGGGATTTCTTGTGCAGCAGGAAAATTAGTTAGCACCGTAATCAGCCGCTCGAATATTCCCTATATTAGGAACATGACATTGGTGTTTTTATTCTTCCAGAGAGATTTGTCAACTTTTTATTTGAAATCTTGTTGGCTTCTAGTGTGGAAAGTTGACAAATCTATTCAAAATTTAGCTTGTCACAACATACAATTTCCGACATAATGGTGTCGATGCAGGAATGGACATTTGCTGACGAATTACGCCTCTCGCGGCTCAATGTAGCCCGTGCTGCCTTGCACTTTGCGCAAGAAATCGCCTATCCTGACCTGGATATCCCCAATGTTTTACAACACATAAACAACCTGACCATTGCTGCTGGCGATCTTGTCGCTGTTGAAAATTCACGTTTGCGCCAAGGTGTGTTATTGGCCGAATTTTTGTTTAATCCGAATACTGGTTTACGCGGGAACGCAGACGATTACAATGATCCACGCAACAGTTATCTCAATGAAGTTTTGCTGCGCCGCTTGGGAATCCCGATTAGTTTGTCAGTGATTTATATTGAAATTGCCCAGCGCCTGCATATTCCTGCTTATGGCATTAGCTTGCCTGGCCATTTTATCGTCGGTATTGAAGATGGGGGCCAAAAATGGTTTCTCGATCCATTTCATGGCGGTGGTCGCATTTCGGTGGCAGATTGTGCGCATTTGGTCAGAACAAATACTAGTTATAGCGGCCCATTTGACGAGAAATGGTTATTACCAGCATCAGAATCTGATATCTTGGCGCGCATGTTAACTAATTTGCGTGTGATTTATGTGCAGCATAGTTTGTGGGATATGGCTATTGCAGTGATCGAGCGACTGCGCTTGGTGCAGCCGCAGGTTCCTGAACATGTCCGCGACCTGGGTCTTGTGCATTACCGTAAACGTTCGTTGCGCCTGGCGGCAACCTATCTGGATGCTTATTTGCGGGCTGCCCCTGATGCTTCAGATGCTGATGCCATTCGTAATGGCATGCGAGAGCTTTTGAATGATTGGACGCGGTTGAATTGAGCAAGGGTGCAGCGTTCAAGATTTGCTAGGCTGAAGGGTCTTTTCCTTTGTAACTATGCCACTTTTTCGAGAATGGTTTGTAGTTCTTGCGGGAGTTCGGCACTGAAGGCCATTTCTTGGTTGTCAGACGGCCGTTTCAATTTCAGTTCGGCTGCATGTAAAAAATGGCGGTTGGTTAACAAGGTTTGTTTGCGACGGCCGTAGACGCGATCCCCCACAATTGGATAACCAATATAAGCCAAATGGACACGTATTTGATGCGTGCGGCCTGTGTATAAGTCGCAGCCAACCAGCGTATATTCGTCAAAGCTGGTGATTGTATGGTATTTGGTTTGTGCTGCGCGCGCTGTGGCTGAACCACCAGGGGGGATGACAGCCATTTTTTTGCGTTGTTTGGGGTCACGACCAATGGGTGCATCAATTATAGCGGACAGGGGTTGGATATGTCCATGGGTTAAGGCTAAATATTGTTTGCCAACCGTGCGCTCTGCGAATTGCGCTTGCAGATGGCGCATTGCCAGGTCGTTTTTGGCTACAGCCAAGAGGCCAGATGTGTCTTTATCGAGCCGGTGCACGATACCCGGCCGTTTGGTATCGCCGATGCCGGGCAAATCAGGACAGTGTGCCAATAAGCCATGTACCAATGTGCCGCTTTCATGACCCGTACCCGGGTGTACCACCATGCCCGCAGGTTTATTCACGACTAAGAAATCATCATCTTCGTAACGGATATCCAAGTCCATTGCTTCGGGAATCAGATCGCTTTCGATGGCTTCAGGAATATCGGCCCAGATTTTTTCGCCGCCTTCGAGTTTGAGGCTGGGTTTGGCAGAACGGCCGTTGACCAACACACGCCCTTCCTTGATCAAACGCTGCCATTGCATTCGTGACAAATCGGGCATCGCGGCTGCCAAAGCTCTATCTAATCGATCGTCTGGATAATCTAAAGTTAATTCAACTTGAGTTGCATGCATTATTTTATTTATTCCCCGGCGTTTTGCGCGGCTTCGTTGGCTTTTGCTGCTTTCTTTTTGGCACTGGCGGCGCGTTCTTCTTGCAGCATGACCCATCCCATGATGATGACGCCGCTCACAACGGCCGTATCAGCCACATTAAAAATTGCCCAGGGGCCAAAATCGAGGAAATCGGTGACATGCCCCAGGCGCACGCGATCAATGAAATTGCCTAATGCCCCAGCAAGCACCAGCCCAAGAGCGACACGCAGGAGTACTTGGTTGCCCTCAAGCGTGAAATTGAAGTAGATGATGAAAGTGGTGACAACAACAGCCATCACAGCAAAAAACAAACTGCCAGCGGGGAAAAGACCAAAAGCGGCCCCGGTATTGGTGGTATGGGTCACACGAAATAGGTTTTCGAGGGCGGGTATCGGTGCCCAATAGGTGTAGACTGGTAAGTTGGCCTCAACGAGGTACTTGCTGAATTGATCCAGCAAGATGACGAGCCCTGCTACTGGAAAGGGCAGCCAACGAATCCAAGCAGGGTTTGTTTTTCTTGTAGGTGATTTTTCTTCGTTTTGCATAGTGTGATCTTTGTGCCTTTGCGGTTAATTTCTTGAGAGTAATTTTACAGAACAATGGTGAGTGTACCAAATATCCTCAAGAAGGAGTCACTTTTGGGCGACAATGACGGTGGCGACACTGTGATTGAGCGCGATGTGATGAATATTAACTGAAAACCCTGCGGCGGCTAGCCGTTGGCTAAATGGCTCCCATTGACTATTGGTTGAATGGGGAGTAACGGCCGTTTCACGTTGGCCAGTAATTGCGTATAGCCATTCTATACTGCGATGAATGAGGTTGTTGCCTGTCAAATAACCAGATGGCACGATGACAAAACGGCCGTTTGATTTTAACACACGATGGACGGCCGTTAAGGTTTCGGTTTCGAGCACAAAATCAGTCGGAAAAGTCGTTAACACGGTGTCGAAGGTGCGGTCAGCCAAAGGTAACATCTGTGCGATTCCACGCAATAATGGCAGGGAGAGGTTTGCTTTTTGTAGGCGACGGTGGGCTTGCTGACTCATATGAGCAGATAA